>JADFSR010000002.1 GCA_022560615.1 Gemmatimonadota bacterium | reverse complement strand
GCGGAGCCCAGCGACATATACGTATGAATACATCCCGATCGTACGTATGCTGGGCGCAGTGTCCGCGAAGCGGCCGGGCCCTAGGTGCATGGTACACCTTACCAGCTGAATCAGCGAAGTGTACCTGAGGGCCCGAGCGGGAGAGCAGCGTTACAGGATGTGCCAATCCACGAACGCTCACCACCCTGCCCGCCGAAGGAGTGCGGCGACAGGAGTCGAGCGCGGCGAGTGAACGTTGAGATGCCGGGAACGCAGTTTCGGGCCACGAGGGCGCGGCCAGTGACGAAGGTAGCGTCACGCGCGATCAATGATTTGCGAGGAACCTGAACTCAGATTGTGCCTGATCTAGGAATTCAGCGCTCGGACGATGGATCGCGCGTCGACGCCTCCAACCCTTCTTCTTTTTGACGCGCCGTGATTCAGCTTGGCGCTCGACTCCGCTCCCCACCCTCCCCACATGTCTTCATTTGGGATGTCCTGTAACAAACAAGGATTGTTTCCGCACTCTACAGGATGGCGGGTCGGAAGGCGAGGCTCATGCGAGTGCGGAAAGGATCCGTTGAACGAAGCCGCTACGCGGTGGGTGGGGCTATGGAGATATGGAGGTCGTCGAACTGCGTCGGGATAGCCTGAGGCAGGCGAGATGGCCGGACAAAGCCACCGCAGAGAGAAGCACAGGACTCCGGCACGACGATGTGGGAAGCGTTGAACGGGCTGCGGGCGACGTAGACACAGCCGGGTCCAGCGCCGCCGCTCACGAACGGCCACGTATCAGGATGCGACACGGCGATAGGATGGGTTGGGAGGAGGAGGTCGCTCGAGGACCTGCACACACCGTAGCAGGCCCTGCCTACAGCTGGGACAGATGTGCAGATCACGAGGCCGGAGATCGAGGAAGATCTCATCGCCATCGACGGATCCGGGCTGTGGTTGCACGGCGACTGGCGGCTGCCCGAGCGCCTCGCGAGAGCACGCGAGCAGTCGGGCGCGGCTGGCGTTGGCGAAGATCCCGTAGTAGCGGATACGCACGAAGCCCTTGGGTAGCACGTGCAGCAGGAAGCGGCGGGCGAACTCGTGGAGGGGAAGCGTGAGAGTCCGGGCCCGGCGACCTCGGTAGTCCTTGTAGCGGAAGCGCACCGACTGGTCGTCTACGTGGAGCAGACGATGGTTCGAGATCGCGACTCGGTGCGTGTAGCGTGCCAGGTATTCCAGAACGCGCTTGGGCCCGTCGAAGGGCGGCTTGGCGTAGACGATCCACTCGGTCCGGCAAGCCGCTTTGAGGTAGCGCGCGAACGCCGCGCGTGAGCGGTAGCGGGCAAGCGAACCGTGCAGCTCGAGGCTCCCGTCCTGAAACGCATCCCAAAGCCCTGCGATGAACTTTCCCCGAAACAAACGACTGAGCACACGTACCGGCAGGAAGAACCCTGACCGACACCGACGCCATGTACGGTCGTCTTCCGCTAGGCCGCCCGCTGGGACGACGCAGTGGACGTGCGGATGATGGACCAGCGTCTGGCCCCAGGTATGCAAGACGGCGAAGAACCCGATCCGAGCGCCGAGATGTTTCGGATTCAGGGCGACTTCCTGGAGCGTTCGACCCACAGTACGAAGCAGGAGACTGTAGACGACGCGTGGGTTCTGGAGCGCCAACGGTGCGAGGGTCTGCGGCACCGTGAAGACGACGTGCGCGTAGGGCACAGGCAACACCTCGGCCTGGCGTGCCTCGAGCCAGTCCGCCTGGGCACTACCCTGACACTTCGGACAGTGACGGTTGCGGCACGAGTTGTACGAGATCCTCTGGTGTCCGCAGCTGTCGCATTCCTCGACGTGACCACCCAGGTGTGCAGTCCGGCAGGCGGTGATCGCATCGACGACCGCACGTTGCTCCCAGCTCCAGGCGGGGACCACTCGCTCGGAGTGCGGCGCTTCGCGGCACTTCTGGAGGACCTCGGCAAGCTCGTGCCGAGGTCGCTTGCTCACCTACTCGGTAGGCTCGAACTCCGGGCTCAACGCATCCAGCGGACTCTTGATCGAACGGAGCCGCACCGTGGCCACGTGCGTGTAGATGGCCGTGCTCTGGAGCGACCGGTGACCCAGCAGCGTCTGGATCATCCGCAGATCCGTGCCCGCCTCCAGCAGGTGCGTCGCGTAGCTGTGACGAAGTACATGCGGGGTCACTCGCTTCGTGATCCCTGCTCGCTCACCGGCCACTCTGATCACTCGTTGCACCGCCCGACTGGTGAGTGGCTGTCCCGGAATCTGCCCATCGAACAACCAGGTCCGCGGCCTGTACATACGGCAGTACGCGCGCAGCGTCTCCAGCAATACCACCGACAGGACCACCTGCCGGTCCTTGTCCCCCTTGCCGTGGCGCACCGTGATCACCATCCGGTCACTGTCGATGTCACGAACCTCCAGCCCCAGCACTTCACTGATCCTCAGGCCACCAGCGTACAGCGTCATCGCCAGCGCCCGGTGCTTCAGGTTCTCTAGCGCCTTGAGTAGACGTCCTACCTCGTCCTGGCTCAGCACCACCGGGTCGCGTCGCTTCTCCCGCGGGTACGGGATGTGCGACAACAGTTCCGGCCGGTCCAGCGTCACCCGGTACAGGAACCGTAGTGCCCCCACCGTCTGCTTGAACGCCGAACGAGATACGTCCCGCTCCTCCTTCAGGTAGCGCAGATACCCCCGTATCTCTTCGCGGCCCAGCGTGTCAGGGGATCGCCCGAAGTGCATCGCCATCTCGGCGACGCGCCTGATATAGATCGCCTGCGTCCGCTCTGCGTAGTTCCGGACCCTAAGGTCCCCCTGCATCCTCCGCCGTAGCTTGCTCATCGGTCCCTCCTGGACTCAGTTGCGTTGGGGCACGCAATCTACTCGCCCAGTCCTCCGGACCTCTGTCCATCGCATGGGAACCACCACCTACCGCGAACCACCACCACCCACCGCGTAGCGGTTTAGTTCAACGGATAACTCACGAACCCTATCGCCTATTGGGCCTGACAGCCACAATCGCGAAGGTCGCGAAACCGAGTGCAACGCGCTCTAAGGCGTACCCTTGGCAAGCGTCACTAACGCCAGCCCGGGAACGTCTCGGAAGTCCTCGACGTTGAGCGTCCAGAGTCTAGACCGCCAGACGAGGGCGCTCGCGGCGATGGCAAGGTCAACCTCACGACCTCGACTCCGGGGAAGCTCTTGATACAGTCGGGCTGCGAGATGCGCCTCGTCGGGGCCGAAGGGAAGCGCTTCCCGGGAAGGGAACAGCGCCTCCTGGGCGTCGATCTCCTCGGGAATGCGGGGCCCTCGCTTCCACTCATACAGAACGAGCGCCGGCAAGGCGATCCGCTCACCCTCGGCGATCGCATCACGAAGTGCCTCCCGCATCGACCCCCCGGCCCCCAAACCTTCGACCAGAACCGATGTGTCGAGCAAGATCACCGCGGGCCCAGGCTGCCTCGGCCTCCCTCCTTGCGGGCAGTACGCACGTCGTCGAGCTCCTGCTCGACCTCCGCCCGCGGCCGGTCCGGGATCCGTGCGGTGACCTCGGCGAACAACTCGAGCAGCCGGGCTCGCTCCTCGCTGGAGAGTCGGCCAGCCTGCTCGCCATAGATCCGTATCGCCTCGCGAACGACCCGACTCTTGGACATGCGTAGCCGTTCGGCGGTGCGGTCGAGGTAGGAAGCCGTCTCCTCGTCCAACGTGAAGGTGACCTTGATCATCGGCTCGCTATGATCGTGAGTAAGAGTATGATATGGGAGTATGGAGATATGGTAGTATGGTAGTATGGCGTACAATGCGTCAATCCGCGGGCGTCGCTTCCTTGTACGCGCCCCCTTCCGGCCTACTCGGTCCGCAGCGCCTCCACCGGGTCGATGCGAGACGCCCGCCGGGCGGGAAGCCACGTGGCGAGGGTCGCCACGAGGGTCAGTAACAAGGCGGTACCGCCAAAGGTCATCGGATCCGTCGTGCTGACCCCATAGAGGATCGATTCGAGCGCACGACTCATGCCCCACGCGCCGAGCAGCCCGAGTCCTATGCCCCAGCCCGTGAGCCGCAGTCCGTCCGCGACCACGCCCTTGAGGACCGTGGCGGCCGGGGCACCCAGCGCCATGCGCACACCGATCTCCTGTGTGCGCTGGCCCACGATGTACGAGATGACCCCGTAGATGCCGACGGTGCCGAGCAGCAGCGCTACCGCAGCCGCGATGCCGAGCAAGATCACCGTAAACGAAGCAGCCGCCATCGCTTCGCGCACGACGGCTTCTACCGTGCGAGGGTTGATCATGGGCAGGCGCGGGTCGACGGCCCTCATGGCTTCACGGGCCACGGCAATGGCATCGAGCGGGTCACCGGCAACTCGGACGACGACGTCCACGGACCGGACGGGGGCGGGTTCTTCCGCGGTGCCCGCGATGATGGGTAGATACGCCAACGGCAGCGGCTCATCCTCCACGCCGTCGAAGCGCACGTCGGCGGCGACGCCCACGACTTCCCAAGAGTTCTCACTGCCCTGGCTCTGAATGCGGCGGCCGACCGCCGCCCGATTCGGCCAGAACGCTTTGGCGAGGGTGGCATTGATCACCACGCCCCTGAATTCATCACCCTGGTCGCCCCACTCGAGCGCGCGCCCATGGGTGATCGTGATGCGCATCGCATCGAAGTATCCGGGCGTAACGCTGCGCTGCTCCACGAGCGGTCCGAGCTCGTTTTCGGGAAAGGGTTGGTCCTCCGGCTCCATGGGCCCCGCCGACTTGGCGCCTGTGAGCGGGAGACCGTTGATCATGCCCACCCCCTGGACGCCGGGCGTCTGCGACAGTTGGTCTGTGAGCTGTCGATGGAAGGCCAGGACCTGCGTCGCCTCGGGGTACTCGGCCTCGGGCAGTGCGAAGCGGTACGTCATCGAACCCGCCGGATGGAAGCCCAAATCCACGGTGCCGAGCGCGACGAAGCTCCGCAGCATCAACCCCGAGCCCACCAGAAGTACCAGAGCCAGGGCGACTTGTGCGACGACGAGCCCGCTCCGCATCCGATGCCGCTCTCTCCCGGTAGTGGAGGCTCGCCCACCGTCCTTGAGAGAGTACGACAGGTCCCGACGTCCGTAGCGGAACGCGGGGAAGAGTCCGAAGAGGACGCCCGACACCACGGAGATCACGGCCGTGAACACGAGCACGCTCCCGTCGATGCCGGGCTGCAGCGCCTGCGGAAGCTCGGCAGGCGCGATCCTGAGTAGCCCCTGCACGCCGACCCACGCAAGCCCGAGCCCCAGAAGTCCTCCCCCGATAGCGAGCGTCAGCGATTCGGTGAGGTACTGCCGAATCAGGTCTGAGCGGCTCGCGCCCAAAGCCGCGCGCACCGCCTGCTCCCTCTGACGCGCTTCGGCGCGCACCAGGAAAAGGTTGGCGACGTTGGCGCACGCGATGACAAGCACGAATCCGACGGTTCCGAGCAACACCCACAGCACCTGCCGCACGTCCTGCACGAAGAGGTCCTTGAGCGGCTTCACGTCAGCCGCTAGGCCGGCCTGCTCCACGATGTCCGCCGGGAGCGCGTCCGGATACCCTTCGATGAACTGCATCAGCAGGTTTTGCATCTCGACGTTGGCGGACTCGATCGTCGCGCCCTCAGCGAGCCGTGCGGTCCCGATGAGTCCCAGCGAGCCCACATTCGGCTCGGTCTCGATCAGGAGCGGAATCCACAAATCCTCGTCCCCGAAGGATGCTTCATCGGGCATGACGCCGACCACTCGCCGTTGCACGCCGTTCATCTCGACGACCCGGCCGACAACGGATGGGTCTTCTCCGAACGTCTGCTCGTAGAGGCCGTATCCGAGAACCGCGACCGGCTCGGCACCGGGTCGGTCCTCTCCCTCGATGAAGCCTCGACCCAGCAAAGGCTGAATGCCGATCACGTCGAAGTACTGATGCGTGACCTGACTGGAGGTCAGTTGTTGGGGCTCGCCGTCGGTGATCAGGTTGACGTTGCCCTTGCTGAACACCGCGAACGACTCGAGCGCCTTCGCGTTCTCCAGGTAGTACAGATACATGGCAGCGGAATGAGGGATTAGCGGAACGTTCACGCCCAAGCCCGGCGCTTCGTGGTTGTAACTGACCACTCGCTCGGGCTCGGGAAACGGCAGTGGGTTGATGAGCACGGCGTCGACCACGCTGAAGATCGCCGTGTTCGCACCGATCCCGACCGCCAGGGTGACCCCCGCCAACGCCGTGAACAGCGGCTTCCGAATCAGACCCCGTACAGCCGTCCGTATATCTCGCCACATCGCGTCCATCGTCCACCCTTCCGTTCTCAGGTACCACGCGTCGGACAGCGCGCCCCACGCGTGTGACATCGTTCCGTCGTGCGCCGCGAGCTCGGCCAGCCACTCTTCCGTCCAATCCGCGCGCTCGTGCGCGGGGACGAGCACCGAGGTCAGGCGGACCCAGGCACGCGCAACGTTCATCCTGCCTCTGCCGACGGCGCCTGCGGGATCGCTCCGAGCAGGCGACGCGCCTCTTCCAGCTTTTGCTCCGCGGCGGGGAGCGCATCCCTGCCCAGAGGCGTGAGCTCGTACGTGCGCCGCCTGGGACGCCCTTCGTCATGTGCGACCGAGGCGTCCTCCCAACGCGACCTGAGACAACCCGCCTTCTCGAGGCGTCTGAGAGCGGGATACGCCGTACCGCTGGGCAGCGCACACGTCTCCATGACGTCGAAGCCGTAGCGATGGCCGGCGGCCACCGCCCGCAAAACGAGAGCTGTCACCTGCGTCATCCGTACCGTCACTCGAAGCTCCAGTGCAACATCGCGCGCGGGCTTCATCCGGGCACGCGCACCCCATTGCAGTTTTCTACATAGCATACGCCGCTAGCTCTTGGAAGGTTTCACGGCGCTTAACGGATCGCGCGGGTCACGACTCCGAGTATGTGGTGAGGGACCACTTCGAGGACGCCCATGCTACCACGCGATGGATACGCTGCGAACGCTGCAACCAAGGCTTCAGGAAGGGCGGCCAGCGATCGTGCGTGCAATGGAGCAGATCGAAAACGTCCTAACAGAAGATCAGTGGGACAATGGTCCCCGCCGCGCTGAAAGAATCCAGTCGGGCGTGGCATCCGGTGAGGTGCGTGAGAGTATGGGTCGATGACCGTCGACCCCAACCGAGAGCTGAAAAGAGGGGGGAGAAGATGATGAGGAGTGGTGCGAACGTACCGCTTCCTCGGGCTCGGCTCCGCGTGCGCACTCATCTGAGTGTTTTGATCGCGGCGTTGTGCCTCAGTGGAAGCTTGAGCCCGGCGGCAGCGCAGTCGAGAGATATCACCGGCACCGTTCGGGACTCGCTCAACAATGAGACTCTGCCCAACGCGGTCGTGTCGTTGGTGGGAGAGTCGTTGCGGACCCTGACCGACGAATTCGGTCGCTTTACGCTCGTCAACGTGACGTTCGGCGACCACACGATGCGGGTCGAGTTCCTCGGCTACTCGGTGTTCGAGATGGCCATCACCGGTTCCGAAGCCGCGCCGGTCACGATTCTGATGTCTCCGCAGGTCATCGAGCTCGAGGGCGTCACCGTGGAGACGAGCACGGAAATCCTGAAGGCAGCCGAGGAAATCAGCACGATCACGATGTCACCGAGGAATCTCGTCAAACTGCCTTCACTCGGAGAGACCGACATCTTCCGGGCATTGCAGCTCCTACCCGGCGTCTCTGGCACGAACGACGCGACTTCGGGCCTCTTCATCCGGGGTGGTACGCCGGACGAGAACCTCGTCCTGCTCGACGGTATGACGGTGTACCACGTCGATCACTTCTTCGGCGTCTTCAGCGCGTTTAATGCGGACGCCATCAAAGACATCCGTCTCTACAAGGGCGGCTTCCCCGCTAAATACGGGGGCCGCACTTCGAGTGTCGTCGAGATGATCGGGAAGTCGGGCGACAACCAGAACTTCAACATGTCGGGCGGCATGAACATGCTCAGCGGCCGGGTGCTGACCGAGGTACCGCTCGGTGGAAAAGGCTCGTGGCTGGTGTCGGCTCGACGCTCCTACACCGACGTGATTCGGACTGGCCTGTACAACAGCATCTTCAACACGCTCGAAGGCGCCGCGGAAGAAGACGCGGCTCCCGCAGGTCCCGGGGGTGGTCGTGGTGGTGGCCGGGGTGGAGGCTTCGGCAACTTCCAGCAGCAGTCCATCCAGCCGGACTTCTTCTTCTACGATGTGAACTCGAAGCTGACGTTCACGCCCACGGACCGCGACGTGCTAGCATTGTCCGTATACGCCGGTGAGGACAAGCTCGACGAGTCTTCGCTGGGACAGGAGATCACCGGCCAAAACGGACAGACTCGTACCACCCCCGACCGGGTCGATGTCTCGAATTGGGGGAACCGCGGTGCGAGTGGGCGTTGGTCGCGAGCGTGGAACAGCCGCTTCACGAGCGACGCGCTGGTGGCGTACTCGAAGTACTTCAGCGAGGCATCGCTCGACGTCGCCTCGACGCGGTTCGCGCGCGGGTTCCGGGAGGACAACCGGGTCACCGACTTCACCGCGAGGCTCGACAATTCGTGGCGTCTGTCCCAGGCGTCGGACCTGGAATTCGGATTGCAGACGACGAGCACAGAAGTGCTGTATGAGTTCCAGCAGCTCCAGGGTGACTCGGTACGCGGCGGGCTGAACCTGGGCGGGACCGGGACACTCAACTCTGCATATGCACAGCACCGTTGGCTTCCGTCCGATCGCTTCGATGTCACGGTGGGTCTAAGGGCCTCAGCATATGACCAGACGGACGACCTGTATTGGGAACCGCGTGCGTCCGTCCAGTTCAAGGTCAGCAACCGCGTGCGTCTCAAGGGCGCTTGGGGTCAGTACCACCAGTTCGTGAAGCGTGTCGAGAACGAGGACGTGCTCGAGGGCAGTCGCGACTTCTGGGTTCTCGCGGGTGACGACCTGGATCCATCGTACGCCGAACACCGGATCGTGGGAGCCAGCTACGACACCGACGACTGGCTCTTCGATGTAGAGGCGTACCAAAAGGATCTGGACGGCGTCTCTCAGTTCTCCACCCGGCTCCGCCGGACTCCCAACCAAGCACTCGACGATCTGTTCTTTTCCGGTATCGGCCAGGCTCGGGGCGTCGAAGTCCTCGTGCAGAAGAAGCGCGGCAGGCTGACCGGATGGGTCGGGTATACGCTCGCCGAGGTCGAGTATGAGCTCGCCGACTTCAACGACGGGAACCCCTTCCCGGCCAGCCACGATCAGCTACACGAGTTCAAGACCGTGGCCATGTACCAGGCGGGTCCGTTCACGCTGTCGAGCACGTGGGTATACGGTTCCGGGAAGCCCTACACGATTCCCGAGGCGCAGTATCCGATCCATCTGCTCGACGGTCGCACGTTCACCTATATCCACGTCGGTGAGAAGAACGGTCAGCGGCTCCCCGCGTACCATCGGCTCGATGTCGCCGCGACGCGCCGCTTCGAGACCGCGACCCTCTTCTACGAGTTGAACGTTTCGCTCTTCAACGCTTACGGGCGAAACAACATTTGGTACCGCCAATTCGATCTTTCGGAAGTCCCCATGCTCGTCACGGACATCACGACGCTCGGCTTCACGCCGAGCATCGGGCTCCGTGTCGGCATGCGCTGAGGAGGATGACCATGTACGACTGCATCAAGGGGCGTCCCACGGCGCTGCCGCTGCTAACGCTATCGCTACTCTCCATGACGCTGGCCGCGTGCGAGTCGGACCTGGAGTTCATCGCACCGGACCCGGACATCTTCGTGGTCCAGCTGTTCCTTTTCGCCGACGAGCCGGTTACCGACGCCACGGTTACGGGCGTGCTACCGATCGATGCCGATTCGACTGAAGTGGCTCCCGTCATTTCCGACGCAACGATCACGCTCGTTCGTGACGGTGTTCGCTTCGAGCTCGTGGCGACACCCGGAGAGCCCGGACGCTACAGCTATCCGGGCAGCGACCTGCTCATCGGGGTCGGGGACGTATTCCAACTCGAAGCCGTCGTCAACGGGAAGATGGCCACGGCCGAGACCGTCGTCCCCCTACCCCCGGTGGGGCTTGTGCTGTCCGCAGACAGCTTGGAGGCTCCGACCTTCGGCGGGGGCCGCGGAGGCCGCGGAGGCGGTGCCGGCTTACAAGCCGGCATCACGGCAAGGTGGAGCAATGCGAACCGCCAGCTCCACTTCGTGGTGATCGACAACCTCGAGTTGAACCCTGAGATCCTTCCGACGACTGAGATCTTCTCGAGGTTCGCTGCGCGCATCGTGCAGCAGCCTACGGCGGCGGACAGCTCGGTCGTGCGCATACTCACGCTGACCCACTACGGGCAGCACCGGCTGAAGCTGTACCGCGTGAACGACGAGTACGCCGACCTGTACGAAGGCCTAGAGCAGGACTCACGCGATCTCAACGAGCCGCCGTCCAACATCCACGGCGCGCTCGGGGTGTTCTCCGCGTTCAGCGCGGACAGCGCGTTCTTCCGGGTGCATTGATTCGGTGACCGGGTGGGACGACGGTTCCGCCGGCGGTCGCCTAAGCTACCGCCGGCGACCGCCTCCCCCGCCCCGCGCCGCACCCACGCCGCGTGACCCGAGGCGGTACATGACTTTCAGCATCACGTACCGGCCGAGGGACTCGGTGCGCCGCTCCTGGATGAAGCTCGTTCCGGTGGTGTACGCCACGCCCTTGTTCTGGTCGAGAATGTCGAATCCGACCAACTCCAACTCCACGCGGTTGTCCATCGCGAGTTTCGAAATCGAAGCCTGAAGCATCGCGACGTTCCGGTCGCCCGCTCCGAAGACATCCTCGTCGTAGAGCCGGTAGTTGAGGGTCGCCGAGAAGGTCCATCCGGCCCCGTAGTGGAGCATCCCGTTCCCGTAGAAGGTCTTGTCCAGGTAGCCCTGGTTGAGCTCCTGGTTGAGGGAGTTCTCGACATCGTTGAAGGAGAAGCGCGCACCCGCACGCACGTCGAAGAGGTCCTTGTTCCGATTGTCGATGCTGGCGTCGATCGTGTTTCTCAACACCGTGCTGTTGTTCTCCAACCCGTTCAGGATCTCCACACCACGCGTGTAGTTGAACGTGTAATTCAGATTGATCCGCGCACCGACGGAACGGATCGGTCGCCCGTAGGTCACTCCGCCGTTCGTCGACCAGCTGTGGTCGATGTTGACAGGCATGACGGTCTGGAGCGCCTGTTCGTCGATCACCCTCGACTGGACGATGTCGTCGCTGGTGTACGAGAACCGCAAATACGTGAACAGGTTCACGAACGAGAACTGATCGAAGAACCGATAGTCGGCATTGAACGAGTGAGAGTACTCCGGCGTCAGGTTGGGATTCCCGACATAGGTGCGGATCGGGTTCGTATTGTCGGCGAACGGCTGCAGCTCCGTCATCGACGGCTCCCGCGTCGACGTCGTATACCGGAAGTTCAGTGTCTTGGCGTCGTTGAGCTGGATCCGGAAGTTCGCGGAGGGCAGGACGTGTGTGTACCCGTTCTCGATATGCTCGTCGCGATCGAGGATCGTGCCGTCCAGCTTCGACGCCTGCACCTGCAGGCCAACCACGAAGCGCGTGTCTGCGGTGTTTCGGTTGAAGCGGAAGCCGCCGCGCAGGTAGCTGTACGTGCGCTCGAAGCCGGAGCTCAGGAGGTCGTTGAAGACGGGTGTCCCGGTCCCGATGTCGAAGACGGAGTTGTTCTGGTCCTCATTCACTGCTCGGCGCTCGCCGAACACCTCGAAGATTCCCCGTTCCCCCACCGGCTGCGTGAGCGAGAGCCGCTGGGAGAGAGACAGAGTCCGACCGGTTCGCGACTGCTGCTGGATCAAATCCTGCATGATGAGATCGCCGTCCCTGTTGGCGATACCCGTCGTGGTTTCCAGATCCCCGTACAGCTCCGGCTCCTGGATGCTCGTAGTCGCCTCGGCCACGAGCGATCTGCCGTTCTCCGCCAGCCGCTTTCGCCAGGTCAGGCGCGCGGATCCGCCGAGATCGTTGCCCTCGACCACGTTGTTGCTGAGTCCGGTGTTCTGGACCCGGCCGTCGAGAGTCGTCGTCTCGCTGGACTGGAGGCTCGTCATGGACGACGACCCGACATTCAGATTCCCGCGGAGCCTGAGGTCATGCCCGTCCGAGAACGCATACTGCGCGTTCAAGTTGACGCGGTGCGTCGTGTTGGCGGTGACCTGATCCGCCGCCGCGTTCTGGAGGGCCGCCGCGTTGGACCCCAAGAGCTGTTGCTGCTGTGTCGTCTGCCGCTGGACATTGTCCAGCCCAGTGTAGAAGTAGCTGCTGCGAATCCAGCGGTCGTCGGAGAAGTCGTGGTTCGCGTTCAGACCCAAGGACATCGTCTCGGTAAAGCCGTCGTTTCTTCCTCCCCCGAGTTGAATACCGCCCTGGCCTCCGCCATCACGGTCGCCTGCGCCACCACGACCGCCGCCGCCGCCACGGTTACCCCCGCGGGCCAATCCCTGAGCGCCACCGCTGAAGTTCACGAAGTTGCCCCATGCGAAGCCCGCCTCGTTCACGTTGTTCGCGTTCCCGAGCAGCGCGAGCTGTGTGGTCGGCGAAAAACGATTGATGTTGAGCGATTCGTTGTACCGGGTGCGGCCGTCAGGTTGGGCTTCGATCACCGCGGCCGGCTCGAGTCCGCCCCCGAGCCCGCCAACAGCCTGGCCGAAGTAACCTCTCCGGGCATCCTCGCGGAGCTGGAGGTTGATCGTTCGCTCCTCCTGGCCGTCGGCGATGCCGGTGAACTCGGCCATGTCGGACTGTTTGTCATAGACCTGAATGCGCTCGATGGCATCTGCAGGGAGGTTTCTCGTCGCGATCGTCGGGTCACTACCGAAAAACTCCTTCCCATCGACCAGGACGTTCCGGACCTCCTCGCCCTGCGCCCGGATGGTCCCGTCGGGATCCACCTCGATCCCCGGCAGCCGAGCGAGCAGCTCTTCGACCGTGGCGTTCGGGCGCGTCACGAAGGCCCGCGCGTTGTAGTCGAGTGTGTCACGTCGGTTCACGAACGGGACGTGGTCCACGCTGACCACGAGCGCATCCATCTCGACGGCCAACACCTCCAACTTGATCGTCCCCGCGTCGACGTCCGCCGTGGTGATGGAAAATGCTCGACGCACCGTTTGATGACCGACCATCGTGATCTGGAGGAGGTACTCTCCGGCGGGCACCCGGCTCAACGTGAATGAGCCGTTCCCGTTGCTCAGTGAGAACTTGATCAGCAAGGAGTCGGGGAGGGCCAGCGCCACGACCATCGCGCCATCGATTCCTCCACCTGTCGAGTCGGCCACGATACCCCGGACGTCGTACGTCTCCTGGGCCCCAGCAGACGGCGCCACCATGAAAAGGAGGCCGACCGTCGCTACGGCGACGAGGCCGCGTCCCGGCACGGAAGAAGCTCGACCCAAGGCCGGCACGCATCGGAGGAGATTCATTCTCGGATTCTCCGCTGTGTGGCCCGCAGCTCCTCGAGCTTCTCGGCCACAATCTCCTCGTATTCCTCTCTCGTCACTCCATCGCCCTCGGTAGGCCTCACGATGACTCCTTCGGCGATCGGACTCATCGAGACCCCTGTGGCTGTGTATTGCACCTGTCCGTCGTCGATCGAAACGACGAGAATCATCCCGGGCAACCCGCCGAATGTCGCGGGCCCACCCTGGACCGGGATCTGCGGAGTAAACCAGGCTTCGATCACGGAGCTGTCCTGCACAGCCGTCGCCTTCTGCACGACGTACCCGAGGAACTCAGCCTGTTCGCTGGTCAGCTTCCATGAGTAGGTCGGACGTTCGTCGGCGATAATGAAGGAGCGCCCCAACAGCTGCCGGGCCTCCACGATCGTGCCTTCGTCGTACCGAGTGTAGGCCTCGACCAACGTCTCCTGGGCGTTCCGAGACGCAGAGCCCATCCGAGCCCGACGCGCGAAGCCCCCACCTCCGGCGCCGCCCCCACGTCCATCGAAGCCGCCCCGGCCTCGGCCGCCCTCTGGGGCCACCCGTGGAACCGGCTTCATCAGAGACTCGGTACTGTTGAACAACAAGACGAACTGACTCACACGTTCCGTCGGCATCGCCCCACGGCCTCCACCCCTGTTTCCACCACGTGCTTCGAAGCGGGCACGCATCTCTTCCGACATCTCGAATTCGACACGAACCGAATGCGTGAACGCGATGCTGCCCTCCTGCGCCGACAGCGCGGACGGGAGAAGCGCGAGAAGTCCTAGTGTCATCCCTAGAAGCATGGCGGCCCTCGACGGTGGTCTCTCTCTACCAAGACAAAGACCCCGCGAGCCGCAGTTTCGTTAAGTGCCGTTGGCGTTGGTCGGCCGTAGTCTGCTTAGCGTGACGAGGTGACCCTAGCGACTCGTATGCGCGCTCCTTCCTCGGTGGAGACCCGATGGTGGCGGGCGTGGGAGCGAGCCCCTTCGAGCGGGGGCTCAGCCTGACAGCAGTCGATCGCCACCTCGACGCCGGTGTCGCCTACAAGCGCCAGCTCACGGTCGTGCCGAACAATGCCGACGCCTACTAAGAACGCCCCGCCGCCCCGGGGCGGTGGGGGCGTGCACTAGCTCTTGGCGCTCCGTGAAGGCCTCCTTCGCCCTCACGAAGTTGGCCTACATCGAGAACCATCCACCGCCTGGGGGACCTTGCCACGCCTTAGGACGATAACTCCCAAAGGACAGCATGCTCGAGCCCCTTGTCCTTCCCCTTGGTAGAGACTTTGCTCCATCCTACGATCAGGCCCGCGTTGTTGATCGCGCTTGCGCTGCTCGTCCCGCGCCCAGTGAGGGCTCCAAGTTCAACGGGCACGAGTCCATCGGACACTCGCCACACGTGGGCTCGCGGCTTCTGGCCGATCTGACCCACGACCTCACCCTCGCTGTTCACGTCGAAGGCGTATGACGACGGGTCGAGGTCGTCGACGTCGACGATGACCGAGTTACTTGACAGGTGCACGGTCCATAGTGTCGCCCGGTAGTCCCCCGAGTCGTTTCCCTGTTGCCCAGCAACATACACGATATCGTCCACCCGATCGCTCACACCGTATGCGTAGCTCCAGTCGTACACAGGCCCACCGCCGAGCAGGATGGGGTCCGCAAATGAATTGAGGGGGTCGAGCCAGATCGCGGCGTGGACCTCTCCCGAAGCATCGTCCCTGGCCCTCCCAACGACGTGTCCGTCCGAGTTGATGCCGAACGCTAAGGTCCCTCCCTTAAGGTCGTGAAACGTCCCGTCCCAGATGAATCCTACGGGACCCGTGCTTTGGACCCTGTACCCTACGACCGTGCCGTCATCGTTGATATCCTGGGCCCGGGCGGTCTCATCGTCGAGGTGAGTGACCTCCGCGTCATTGGGCACGAAGGTGAGCAGGAAGGAGCCGCCTCCCTGTAACCCGACCACCGCCCCCAGATCGTTGATGGCGGTGGCCCACCTCAGATTCTCCTCCGTTACGAGCGTATTTAGGTCCACCGGGCTCTCGCGATTGTCTGGGCCCCAGAAGACGGCACGTCTACCCGAGGATGAGTCGCTCCGTCCGACGATTTCACCCGCGTCATTGATGTCGGTAGCCCAGCTATTCCCGCTCAGTGAGCCGAGATCCGTCGCGGTCACGCTCAGATCCGGGTCCCCTCCCGGCGGTCCGGGCTTTCCCCCTTTCGCGAAGGCAGGAGCAAGGCCGTCAGGACTGAGCGGGCCCTCGCTGCAAGCTGAGAGACACAAGACCGAACCGGTGACGAGGATCGCCTGCCAGAGTTTCATCCTATTCCTCCCGCTTCGCGGGGACTCACCTGCCCCCCGTGGATTGTGCGTTAACGCCACCGTCAGCCGTCGCGGTTCACCGTGATGGTCGGTGCCCCAGCAGTAGGCGACGTCGTCAGTAGCTCACCGTGTGAGTATTTCCTTGGACGAACGCCTCGGTGCTCGCGTTTGGTAGACACTATGGTATCAAGGCGCGATCACACATCGATCACATGCACGAAAAAGAGCCGCGCCTAGAGACCGACCGTCGTAGCGCCACGCATCGCTGCCATGGCGTCAGTATCTGAGCCCTCGTGTGACAGTCACGCGCCCGTGGTAGATGTCCGTACCGCTGGATCGACCGGAGAGGAGGACCGAGAAGGGTTGAGTCCGCGACGCTTCAGGTATCTGCCCGGTGCCGTGAAGGACCCCGTCGAGGTAACATTCCGCGATCCCGTCGGGGCGTACGACGATTGCGGCCTGAAACCAACGTTCGTGGATCGCCTGGAGCTCGAGTCTCCCGGTCCTTAGCTCTGGTCCCGAGACGCATCCGCCCCACTGCGCATCGGCAAACACAGGGCTCGGCCCACTCAACCCCAACGCTATCGTCCCCCTCCCGAACAGTTCGTCGTCAATGGGCGCCGCGGAGCTTATTAGGCCGAGCGCCCAGTCTTGGAACGGAGCCCCGGTAAAGCGCACCCAGCCCTCAGCTTCGACGGTGAATCCTGACTGACCAGCTGCGAAACGGTCCAACGAAGCAGCGCCGCTGTGGTGGTTGTAGTCGCCGCGATTCGCGAAGGCCGCCTGTCCGTCCGGCACGCCTCGGTCAACAACCTCGGGGCGTGGGTACCCGATCGGACGCCATCGCGCCAAGTCCAGCCCGTGACTCCAGTCTTCCTGGAAGAGGGTGTCCACCGGGGCAAAAGCCACGATAACCGCCACTGTGTCCGCCCGAAAACCTCCGGCACTCACCAAGACGCGGGTCGTCCCCGACGCCCGGCCGCGCACGAACCCAGCTCCATCGACCCGGGCCACCGACGTGTCGACGACCGTCCACCTCAGGTTTGTCGAAAGAACGTCTCCAGACGGTGCACGCGCTGTGGCTTGTAACTGCGTTCCGTGTCCGGAGGTGAGCGAAACGATCTCGGAGTCGATCGAAACCCGCGCGACGTACCTAGGTTCGTCGCCGGTCCACCGGGTTGCCGTGAATTGCTGCGGGAGTTGCACCGCCACGAACGGCCCGCTGGTACCATCTGCCGAGATGATCTGGAGCGTCCAGCTATCGTCCCGGGGCGCGACGAACGCGATCCATCGGTCATCGGGGGACCAGAGCAACTCCGCGTTTGCACTCCGTTCGAGCAGACGGACCGTCCGCAGCTCATCGTTCTGCAGATCCATGATGTACAACGCCGATTGTGCGGACCCGTCGTCCGGTGAGATCGCAGCCACGTGGTCGCCCTGAGCCGACAGTCCGGCGCTTGCAACAATATCCGGCAAGCCGAATCGGCTCGTGAGGTCCACGCGCTCCTCCCCACCCACCTCATGTAGCCAAAGGCTGCGGTGCCCCAAGGAGTCCCTGAAGACCAGCAGATGGGTCCCCAAAGGCGACCAAATAGCCTCGTGATCCTGATACTCGGTGTGCGTCAACTGTCGGATGTCGCGACCCAAGGAGTCGAGGAGGAATATATTGGACTTGTATTGTTCGGGGCCGGCCCTCCACCCCCGGTGGACGGCGAGGAGTGCGCCATCCGGGGACCAGGACCCGGCCCCCGCGTAATCGTCACTGGATCCGTAGGATATCTGAATGGTGTCCGCTCCCTCGATGCGGAACAGCTTCGCGTGTGTCTCACCTCGCTCGGTCACCCATTGCTGCACTATGCGAGGTCCGAAGCCGGCCGGGGGCGCCTCGATGATGGACAGCGACCCAGGTTCCCCGAGACGTGAGGCCCACACGATTTCGTGGGTCGGTCCCGCAATCGTCGACGTGCCCAGGTAGATCACGCCCTGACGGTAGTCCTCGTCGGGCCCGCCAATGATCGGCCGCAAGTAGGCGCCTGCCAGCAGGCCGAAGGCCAAAGACGCCGCGCCCACCACCCCCACCGTGAGCCTGCCGCGGAACGCGGATCGCCCCGAGCCCAGAAAGGGCATCATCCAACGTGGCGTCTCACCGGGCGGAAGAACCCGCGGTGCGTGCGCGGCCGCAAGATCCAAGTGAGACCGCAACGACGCGGGCGCGGCTAACGCACTCGCGTCACCGGCGGCCTGCAGTGCGTACCGACGAGCACGATCCGGATCACCGGCCTGATCGAAGTGATGCACGAGCCGTGCGGGTCCACCAGGGCGTTTCGCCACACCCAAATCCTCGAGGGCAAGACCGACCGCCTCGTGGAGTGCCCGTCGCCGCTCATCGGGAATGCCCTGGTAGACGTGGCGACGCAGCTCGTCGTGCATGAGATCATAGCTGCCGACACGGGTCCGCCGGACGAGGCGTTCCTCCTCCAGCACCGAAAGCGCCAGTCCGGCTCGAGGCTCGGAGATATCAACGGCACAAGCCAAGACCTCGACCGTCACTTCTTCGGCCGCGACGGCCAGGACCTCCACGCACGCCCGCATCCAGGGTGTGAGGCGTTCGATCCGATCTGCGAGGAGCTTCCCGAGCGTGTTCGGCAAAGCCCCGATCTCGCGATCACGTCCCCACGTCCAGCGGCCCTCACGCACGAACAGGACTCTGTCCCGGTCGAGGGCATCGAGCAGCTCCGATAGAAAAAGCGGATTCCCTCCGCTGTGTCGATGCAAGTGCGGGGTGACCGCCTGACCGGTCTGCACGTCGTCGAAGCTGCCCAGCTCATTGAGCAGGTCTTTCACCGCCTCGGAGGTCAGAGGCTCGAGGACGATAAGGTGAGCCAAGCGGGACTCGGCGAGTGAGCGGACGAAGCTCCTCGCAGCCGGACTAAGCTCGACCGGCCGGTAGGAAGCTACCAGGAGCAGGCGAGCATCTTCCAGCTGACTCCGGAGGAGGTGCAGGACTTCGAGGCTGGACGGGTCCGCCCAGTGGACGTCGTCGATGACCAAGAGCACAGGCGACCGCATGCAGATCGCCTCCAGGTAGCGAGCGAGCGCCCGGTGGAGACGCTGCTTTGCAGCAACTGGACTGTCCCTGCTGGCGAGGCGGGGCAGATCCGGGAATCGCTCGTGCAGCTCGGGGAGCACCCGTGCGGCTTCGGCAAGCCACGTACGGTCTAGATCGTCGAGGCCAGGGTGCTGTACGGCAGCCGCGAGCGCACCGGCGATGGCACCGTAGGGGACGGCCCCCTCCGGTTCGTAGCATTTCGCGGCGAGGGTGAGACCTCCTCCGGCCTCCACGCGGGCCGATAGCTCGGCAACGATACGAGTCTTGCCGAGACCTGCCGCCCCTTCGACAAGGACCGCGCCTGGCCTGGCGTTCTGAGCGGATTCCCACGCCGCCTCCAATTGGGACCACGGCTCCTCCCGACCCACGAAGGGGAGCTCCGCTCCGACGTCGAGAGCCCGCGAAAGGACGAACTGCTCGAGCTCTTCCGAATACCGCCGCAGCCCGTCGCCTGGCTGGTCTTCCTGACCCCGAAGTACTTGGACGTAGGCGGCATAACGTGCGACAGCCATCGCGTGCCGCCCTCGCGCGCTGAGCGCAGACATCACCAGGCGGACCGGCTCATCGTCGAAGGGCCGACGACTCGCAAGAACGTCTGCGATCTCGACGGCGCGGCTCGGTTCTCCGGCCGCGATGTGTCGCTCCGCGAGGCGCTGCGCGACGGACGACCAGGTCGTCAGGTATCGGGCGCGACGGGCCTCGACCCACTCGTCGAACTCGCGGGCGTCGGGAATCGAAAAGCCTTCGAGAAACGCGCCCAGCAGGAGGTCGTACGCTGAGGTGAGGTCATCGGACGCGGCGGCGGCCTCGCCTTCCACGCAGTCGAGTCGGGCGCAGTTCGTGAATTCCAGAGTCGGGCCGTCGAGGCGAACGAGGTCAACGTCGCCCGTGGCCGTGCGTAGCCGGTAGAGCGACTGGCTCAGCGCATGACGGGCGTCGCGCGACGAGCTACCCGGCCAGAGAAGCTCCGCGACGTGGTCGCGCTCTGCTCGACCGCTCGGAGAGAGCGCCACGTAGGCGAGTAGCGCGAGCGGCTTGCCAGCCTGCATCACAGCCGCGGAATCGTCGCGATCCCTGTATAGCGCGAAGCGCCCGAGTGTCTGGCACCAGAAACGTGGGTCCGCCGGAGTTGCGGCGAGGCCTACCCGAAACCTCTCGGTTACCGATTCGTCCATATGCACCAAGACGGGACTGCGAAATCGGCCCGCTAAGGAATGGGGTGTGCGCCGCAGCTGTCGGACGGTGACCTCAACGAAGCCATTGGGGAAGGTACGCGAGTTTATGCGCGACGGCGACCGACATCCGCACTGTGTAATTTTATCAACCACCGATCACACATCGATCGCACTCGCCTCACCGGACCCAGTGTGGCGAGCAACGCGACGAGCGCAGCGGCTCCGTACGAGTGGGTCGAGAACCGTGCGATGACGTAGGGGTCAGGAGTTAGGGCACAGGATCCCCTGTTCGCCATCTAGCGCAATTTAAACGCAAGCAGCCTGGGCGGACTCGCTCTCACTGTGAACGCGATGTACTGCTCGTCGTCGACCATGTAGGTCATCGGCGTGCCGAGAACGGGCGCCGGCACGTCGATGGCGCCGACGATCTCACCGGTCATCTTGTTGCGCGCGACCAACTGGGGCCCATCGTCGGTGCCTCCGGTCTCCATCCCCATGATGAGCAGCGTCTTCGTGAGCACCGGTCCGCCGGCGCGCGCGACTCTATCTCCGAGGGGAGGAAGATCCAGGTCCCTGAGCGCTTCGTGATTGCGGACGTCGTCTCCATTGCCGTTCGGCTGCATCCAGAGATGGTCGCCCGTATTGAGGTCGATCGCGGTGATCCTCGAGTACGGCGGCTTGAACAGCGGCAGGCCGTTGGGCATGCGGGGCCCACTGCCTGGGCCGCCGTGAGTATACCGGGCGCTCGCTTCGTCGCCGAAGACCTCCTGCGGCTCGTACAGGTGGATCATCTGGAACGTCGAGCGCGACGGCACATACAGGATGCCCGTCTCGGGGTCCACAGCCGAGCCGGACCAGTTGGCGCCTCCACCCGTCCCGGGCCGTAGGATCGTGCCTTGGGTCCCGCCCTCCTCGTGCAGCGAAATCGGCTCGAAGAGGGGGCCCCACCGAAAGGGCTGGATCGCTTCGATGGCCATCTGGCGAAGCTCCGGCGTGAAATCGATCAAATCATCGATCGACACACCCTGATACTCGAAGGGCGCCGGTTTCGTCGGGAAGGGTTGCGTCGGCCAGACCACCTCGCCGGGCACGTTGGTCTCGGTATCGACGCGTCGTTCCTCGATGGGCCAAACGGGCTCGCCTGTCAGTCTGTCGAAGACGTAGGTGAAGCCCTGCTTCGATATTTGGGCGATCGCCTTGATCTCCCTGCCGCCGACGTTCAGGTCGATGAGGTTCGGGTGCGTCGGGAAGTCGTAGTCCCACAGACCGTGATGGACCGCTTGGAAATGCCAGACGCGTTGGCCCGTCTCGACGTCGATCGCGATCAGCGACTCCGAAAACAGATTCGACCCGAGGCGGTGACCTCCATAGAAGTCATTCGTCGCGGTGCCTGTCGGGGCGTAGAGGAGCCCGAGTTCCTCGTCACCGGCGTAGGTGCTCCAAACGTTCGTATTGCCGGAATACTCCCACGAACCGTCCTCCCAAGTGTCGACCCCGAGCTCGCCCGCCTGCGGGACGGTGTGGAACGACCAAAGCTCCTCGCCCGTGCGAACGTCCCAGCCGCGTATCCAGCCCGGGACCGCTTCCTTGGTGATCCTGCGGTCGGCGATGGACACGGGTGTGACGACCACGTTCCGAATCACCAACGGAGCCGACTGCACTGAATAGAGCAGGGCGTTCAGGTAGTCTCTCTCTCCGCGCGGCGCCCGGGGAAGCGTCTCCGTCAGGTCCACACGCCCGTTCTCGCCGAAGTCTGCGCAAGGCCGTCCCGTCTTCGCGTCGACGCACAGGAGGTAGCCGTTGCCGGTTCCCCAGTAGACCCGTTCATCGTCCGCCCCGTCCGTCCAATAGGCCACGCCGCGCTGATTATAGATCACCGTCATCGACGTAGTGCCGTCTTCGTAGCTCTTCGGATTGTAGACCCACAGTGGTTCGCCCGTCTTCGCATCCAGGGACACGCCGATCGACAGCGGCGTGTTGAAGAAGAGCCTGCCTCCCACCATCAAGGGCGTCGCTTTCAGGTTCACGATGAGTGGGTGCGCGTCGCTCCGCCACAAATCCGGCGTCTGTTCCTGAAGAGCATCGAAGATGTTCACGGAACTGGAGGTCCACTCGCCGCCCGCCAGTTCGGTACTCAGCATGGCGTCGACTGTCGTCCAACTCCAAGCCTGCTCGAGGCGGCTGAAATTGTCGGCATCGATCTGGTCCAACGGCGAGTACTTGGTGCCGCCCACGTCACCTCCGTAGCTGCGCCATTCTCCGCCGCGCGTGCCGTATTGCGCCGTGGCGGGCGCAGCAACGCACACGAGCGCCGCCAAACCCGCCGCCACTGCGCGACGGAATACCCAACTGTTCTTCATCTAGTGCTCCCTCGGCGGCTAGTGCTCCCTCGGCGGCGCCAGGCTCTTGATGTAGTTGACGAGGTGCCAGATGTCCTCTTCGGGGATCTGGTCGTCGTAGCCCTGCATGTCAGCCGACACGCCGTCCTTGATGACCAGGAAGATCTCACCGTCGGTTTCGCCATGCTGCCACACCGCGTCGGTGAAGTCGGAGGGCACGCCACCGGCGTGTGACATGTCACCGTCACCCTTTCCCGTGTTGCCGTGGCACTGACGGCAGTCGAAGACGTAAAGTTGGCGCCCAGTGGTGACCGATGCGCGTATGGCATCGACCGGATTGATCAGCGCCTGCCCGGCCGGATGCTTATGGGGTTCCGCCGGGTGTTCCTGCGCACCACACACTCCGGGTACCCCGACGGCCACCAGGATCAGGCAGACGAGCCTCACTACGTTCATGCAAGTCCCCGCTGTGGACGGCCACGGGACTCCTGGCCGGTTTCAGTCCTGCGACACATCGTAGTTCTCCCAGAGGTACTCCGGGTAGTAGCTGTGAAGGTGCAGGTAGACCTCGTGCATTAAGTTCACCACGCGATTCGCCGCGTAGGCGTGATGCCCGCGCCGGGCGACCACCTGTAACCGCATCTCGCCGCGCCGCACAAAGGCCGACACGCTGGCGCGGGCCGGGTCGATACGTCGATGCTCGGGCAGCGAGTCGGCCGAGCGGTCCTTGACGAACGTCTTGAGCGCCCGTGCGAGCGGCGTCCGCGCGGCCACGTTGGGCAACGCGTTGAGGAAGACGAAGGTGCCCGTTCGGGGCTCGTACTGGAGGTCGTACGGATGCCGCGCCAGCCAGGAAAACCGAAACACGATGCGCCCCAACCGGCCCGGCCGTTCCGTATATCCGCGAAAGACACCGCGATCGGCGTACGCTTTCAGGCATCGACGGACCGCGCTCACACCGCCTCCCGCTGCCAACCGCGGCGCCTCGCCTCGATCTCGTGCGCCCACGCTCTTACGAACGACGCCGCTAGTGGTAGTAGGACATGACGCCCGGTTCGATCTTGCCGAGGAAGCCGGGCGGCTGCGAGCGCAGCCAGAATTCCTTCCGCGCCTGGACGTTGATCACGGCCGGCCGACTCTCGTCTCGGGCTACTTGATAGGCGCGCTCGAGCGCCGGCGTGAACTCCCCCGGGGTGGTCACATACTCGCCGTGACCGCCCAACGCCTCTGCCATCTTGTCGTAACGGACGTTCTCCTGGAACAGATGGACCGGTAGCCCGATCTGGTTGTTCTGTTGACCCTGCCACGTCCCCCAGGCGTTGTTGTTGTACACGATGATGACCACCGGCAGCCGATGCTTCGACAGGGTCTCCACCTCCATGCCGGTGAAGCCGAACCCGGCATCGCCTGTGATGGCGATCACGGGATGCCCCTCATAACCAGCCTGCGCGCCGACTCCATCGCGCACCGCGGCGGCCACGCCGACGGCGTAGCCGACATCGGGCCCGATCGCACCGTACTGATACGCTCCGTTGATGATCTGTCCCGGCCGATAGGCGCGCAGGTAGCGACGCGTGTAGCGGGCGATGCCATAGCCGCCCTGCATGATGGTCGTGCGATCCTTCGGCAGGTCGCCACGGTGGATGAAGTCGGCCAACTCCTTGCCGATCACGGCGGGGTGCACCGCATCGGTGTAGCCCAGCCCGGTCTGGTAGTACTCCTCGTTCTCCGTCTCGAATGCCTGGCGCGCGGCGGCGATCTCTCCCACCCACTCGGCCCGACGCTGTCGCGGCACCGCCGCCGTCAACGCCTCGAGGGCAGCCTTCTCGTCACTCACGATCCCGAGGTCGATGGGAAGATTGCGCCCGATGTCCTCGGCCGCCGGATCGATCCGGATGTATCGGGTATCGGGACCGAACGCGAACTCTCCCAGCGTCGGCATGCAGTACTGCCCGACCAGCAAGACGACGTCTGCGCTCCTGAGAGCCCCCGGAGCCGCACACGCGGACAGCTCGTGATCGGCCGGGAACTGGCCCTTGGTCGCTCCAGACTCGACGACCGGAATGTGAGCCTTCTCGGCGAGCTCGCGCAGCGCGTCCCACGCCCGACCGTAGAAGACACCGTTGCTCGACACGATCATCGGCCGCTCGGCCGACCGCAGCATTTCCGCCGCCGCATCGATCGCTGCGGGATCCGGATGCGGCTTCGTCTCCGTTCGATACTTGGTATTCTCGAAGAAATACTCCAGCTCGCTGGCGTCGTCGAACCTGGCGCGCGCCACCTCCGACGGGAAATCGAGGTGGACCGGCTTCGGCACGCCGCTCTTGAGCTGCCGAAACGCATAGCCCGCGTATTCCCAGACCCGAGCGGGCGTAATCATCCGCTTGCCGTACTTACGCAGGCCCTCGGTGGTGGGCTGCTGGTAGGCGTCCTGGATACCCTGCTCCGAGTCCTCCGCGAACACCGACTTGTTGCTGGCGAGCACGAGGATGGGCGACCGAGCCGCGTTGGCGGTGGCGATCGCGCAGATCATGTTGGTGAACCCGGGCCCCTCGGTCCCCGAGGTGGCCGCGACCTCGCCCGTCGCCCGGCAAAACGCGTCGGCGGCATGGCACATCGCTCCCTCATGGCGCCCGCCGTACGTCGGTATGCCCGTGTCGGCAATCGCATGGACCACAGGGTAGTTGCCGGGGCAGCAAAAAAGCGCCTTGACCCCCTCCTCGTGGCACGCGCGAGCAAACACTTGCGCGCCGGTCATCGGGAAGTCGATGTTCGGCAAGCTGGCCTTCTTGGCCGCCTCGAACTCGGGGGGAATGGTAATCGGCTCCGCGTCGGTCTCCTGGGCGCCAATCCCGACGCCGGTGGTGCCCAGCGCGGCGGTGGCCCCCGCCCCGAGCACGGCACTCTTCACGAAGGCGCGGCGTGAGGGGTGAGCCGGAGCCGCTGACGATTTCTTGGTGGTCTTGCGCATGGACTGTCCTCCGTCGGCGACGCTACCTGTCCGCCCCAAGCACGTCAATGGCCGAGGCGCATCGCGCCCAGGGCCCACAATGACATTGGCGACGGCGACGTGGGGCGTCGAGTAGTCCTGCGGTGAGGCAGCTAGTTGACAGCTCTGATGCGCGTTCATAGAATGAACTATATGAACGCACCTTGGAGGAGTCGTGAAACACCTCACCATCAGAAACCTGCCGCCCGACGTCGCGGAGGCGTTGAAGCGCGAGAAGCGCCGCAGGGGCGAGTCCCTCAACCAAACCGTGATCGAGCTATTGAGCCAGGGACTCGGTGTGGGAGAGCCCCGCTCCAATGGCTTGGCGCGCGTCGCGGGGAGGTGGAGCGAGGACGAATTCCGAGAGTTCCAGCGTGCCGTCGCCTCCTTCGAGGAAGTCGATCCCGAGCTCTGGAGATGAGCCGCTACTGTCTCGACACGTCCGCTTACAGTCACTTCCAAAGAGGGGACGACCGGGTCATCGAGATCCTGGACCGTGCCGAGTGGCTCGGCGTGCCGGTCATGACGCTCGGCGAGTTGCGCACCGGCTTTCTTCTCGGTAGTCAGGCCGAGGAGAACGAGTCGAGCCTCAGAGAGTTCCTCGCGAACCCCGTGGTTGAAGAGCTTCCTGTCGACGGGGACGTCAGCCGCCACTACGCCGAGATCGTGGTCGATCTACGCCGAGCAGGCACGCCGATTCCCACGAATGACATCTGGATCGCCGCCACGGCGGCGCGCTTCGGGGCCCTCGTCCTCACGTACCGCGGCCACTTCCGGAACATCGGGAGGGTCGGTTCAGTCATCCTCGACGGGTAGGGTTGGCCGCCGCGAGGATCAGACGTGTGGCCGAACGACCTCGACGACCCTGCGGGCTCCGGTACGAGCTTCTTCCGCATCGTCTCGGGAATAGAACCCGGACGGCGTGAGGTCCTCGGCGCCGCAGAACGCCAGCTCTCGGTCGCGCCGGAGCTGTCGGGAGATGCCCGCCAGTGCTTCGAGGTCCGCCTGGATCTCCAGGGGTAAGTGGTCGCGCTCGGCGAGGAGGACCCCCGAGACGTCATGAATCCTCGGCGGGTCGATCCCCGAGACCCGCAGCAACGCCTTGAGCGTCAACTCGACGATCGCCTGGGACTCCCGGACGACGTCCGCCCAGCTCTCGCCGTCGAAGAGGACGTCGAGGGAGCGGAGCCGTACCGAGGAGCGGCGTAGGTAGTCACGCGCGAGATCAGGATTTCGCATCAGCGGGCCTCCACCCAGTATGGTTGGCCCTGTGCCCGGCGGCGCACAAGGTGCTGATCCAGAATCCGTCGTCGGATCCGAGCGAGCAGGCGAGAGAGCTCGAATTCCCGCTCGAAGAGGACGATGCCTTCCGTGGCGACCTCGGCCCACACGCCGGTGATCCGGCCGTCGTCGTCCGGCACGTGCACGAAATGCGGCTCCAGGGGGTGGGATCCCCAGTGCACCCTCGGAGAGGAAGGTGAGGCAGTGCCTAACCGCCCTCCCATGCGGCGAGCAATTCGGGGACATACTCGCTGAGTACGGTCCCTGACAGCACACCGAGAGTTTGGTTGGGCGCTGGCGACGTTGGTGATGATCGCGGCGTGGCTGGTGCCGGTCGCGCACTGTTCTGGGCATCAAGTGATCGAAGGAATCCCTGGTGTTCGACAGGCGGAAGGAGCGACGCGGTATCGGGTGTTCGCGACTATAGTTCGGGAGTCAGCCGTTACAGGGCATTCCTGAAGTCGGGCAGGTCGTGGCTGTAGAACCGTGGCCGCGAGACAAGGCACACTGCAGGTCCCTTGCGACAGAGTCGTGAAGCGGCCTCGTCGCGCGTATTCAGCGACGAGCCGGCCTCGCGGCATGATCAATAGTTGAGTGGAACCCCAATAACGTTCGGATAATGACACGAATCGACTCGCCACGCCTCGTCCGTCTGCTCAGGTCTTTGGTAGTGACCGGGGTGGTGGCGGCCGCCATCGTATCACCAGCGAGTGGCCAGCGCAGCTGGCTCCGCTCGGTGGACGGGTGGGTGTCTTACACCTATTCGAATGAAAGACTTCCGGGTGAAGGGCTCCGAGTCAGAAGTGTCGCGGTCAATCCGACATCGGCACCTCTCTCCTTGCCGTTCTCGTTGTGTGAGAAACTCAAGAATGAATACTCGCTCGCCGCCATGGCAATTCGGTGCTCTGAAGAAACGGACCAACTTGCGCCAGGTGACTCGGCTTGGGCGGAGCTTGTGGAGTTGAGCCAACCTCCTTCGTCGCGCGTGCAATTCTCCCACCCGTTGCGGGTGCCTTTCGTTGTCGACGTAGAGGCCGAGGGCGTGAGGCCCGAGATCGTTGAGGAGGTCGTCTCGCAAGCGGTCCTGGCGGACCGAGGCTTCATGCCGATTCCGGCGACACGGCTGGGCGCGGACGCCTTGTCTACGCATAGCCCGTATCTTGACCTACGGCTCACCCGAGATGAGTCCGGTGCTTTCTGGGTCGGCATCTGTTGGCGAGGTGCTGGCGGACGCGTGGTTCAGGGCGAGTGTGACACTCCATCGCGCTCGATCTTTGAGTCCTCCGAGTTCGGCGTTGGAGCGGAGGTTTTCACCCTGGTTCAGAGAGCATTGCAGTCGTACCCGCGGTCGCCGGGCCTCTGAATCGGCACCATGCCTGGGCGGTGTGGGAACGCCCTATAACGCCGCGCTCCCGCTCGGGCCCTCAGTTACGCTTCGCTGATTCAGCGGGTGGGGCGTACCATGAACTACGGGCCCGGCCCTTCGGGGCATCACTCTGGTGAGCACTGACATGCTAAAACCTCCGCGTCGGGAGCGCCTTATCCGTTACCAGAAACTCCCGATGAGCGTCCCAGGTGTACATGGAACCATCGAGGAGGGGACCGTATACTGGATACGCACAACATCTCTTCAGAAGCAGAGATTCTTGATGTCCTCGTCGGTCCGCGCCCTTGAGGCGGCCGCACTCCTCCTCCCTCCGGGGGACCGCGCGAAGCTCGCCCAACGTCTGCTGTCCAGTCTGGATCGAAACCCAAAAGTGGAGGCAGCGTGGGACGAGGAAATCAGACGCCGCGTCGAGGCGTTCGAGGCCGGACTCTACGAAGAGATCCCGGCGGAGCAGGTCTTCGCGGAGGCTCGGGCGCGTCTAGAACGATAGGTGCGAGTCAAGTTCCTCACCCCGGCGCGTCTGGACCTCATGCGCGCCGTCGAATACTACGAGGAGGAGTCTCTAGAACTCGGGCGGGACTTGATCCTCGATGCGAATGAGCGAGTGACTTGATCTCTGAGTTCCCGCGGCTGGGTGCTCCAGGGCCCAAGGGGACCCGAAGTATGCATCTCCACCGGTTCCCGTATTCCATCGTATACAGGATTGGAGCCGACGACGTCATCCGTGTATTCGCCCTGCAGCACGGGCGTCGAGACCCGGAGTCTTGGCACGATCGCCTTTGAGGTGGGGAGCATCTGGTAACGCCGCTCTCCCGCTCGGGCCCTCAGATACGCTTCGCTGATTCAGCGGGTAGGTTGTACCATGACCAACGGGCCCGGCTCTCCGGGACGCTCCGCCCAGCGTACGTACGATCGTGACACACTCATACGTATATTGATCGCCGGGCTCCGCGTCGGGAGCGCCTTGTCCGTTCTATGAGAATTCGTACGAACCGGTCGGCCTCGGTGGTGGTACGCGTCCCGCCGGCCCATGCTCCTGCCCGCGCAAGCGTTCATCTTCTACTCGAGAGGGGTTTCCGCGGCAGCGGACCGGTTGGAGGCGTTGGAGCAGGGTCAGGTGGACCCGAGCCGTCCAATGTTGGTGAAAATGGTCAAGCAGTACCGACGCCCACTGGTCACGTTCTACCTCCCAGAGCCGCCTCGGACAGGAGATCGTGGCCAGGATTTTCGAACCCTTCCGCCGGACTACTCTGAAGGCGATGAGGCGGTAGGGAGAGCTTCTGCCGTTCATCGGGTCGGCCGTGGATTTGCCCTGGCAGACGAGGTCGCTCCCTTCGTTGTGATCAATCATCAAGATCATCGAGGCGCTTGGTCCTTTACTCTGCTCCATGAGTTGACCCATCTGTGGCTTGGCGAGACCGGTGTGAGTGGAGAGCTACACTCGCCGTCCTCGTCGGTGACTTCGCGTCGGAGCGGAACGTCAGTCACTCGATGGTCGCCTACAAGCTCTTCCGGCTCGACATGATCGACCGCCCAGTCTGGATGAGTTTGAGTCGGAACTTCAGAGATCGCTGGATCGAGGAGCGTGAGTTTCGTCGACAGCGTGCGAGCGATAGGTCTGGGGGTCCTGACTACTACCAGGCACCTCCTGGCGCACTACGGGGGACGCGCTTGGAAGCCGGCTTGCCTCCTACCGGCCGGACGACGACGTTCCGACGGGTTCCGCGCGCGGGGCCGTCGATTTCCGTCTCGTACCACCGGAAAAAGGTAAGAACGAACTGTACTATGGGCAGGCGCCGCAGAAAAGCACGCGCCCGCGGACGGCGGCCGCGAAGGCAGTCGGGCTCCGGGAGCCAGGTCAGCCAGCATCTCACCGAAGCCGTGCGCCGGGGGCAGCGTGGTGAGATCGGGTCGGCCCTCCGCTTGGCCCGCAAGGCGTTCGATGCGGCGCCGTCACCGGTCGCGCGTGGACGGGCCAGCCAGGTGCTGGGGGAAGCCCTCCTCCATACAGGGTTGGCGGCGACCGACCCGACGACGGCGCTCACCCACCTGACCGAAGCCCTCCGCCACGATCCCGATTCATCCCGCCTAGGATTCTACCGTGCGCTGGCGCTACTCGCAGTCGGGCGAACCGAGGAAGGCCGGACGGCACTCGAGGGGAGCATCGATGCCACGGATTGGGAGCCGCCCATGGGTGGCGGCGAGTATGCGCGCCAGCTCGCGCGAGTGGCGGCGGGCGAAGCGTGGAGCGCCGCGGGGCTGTCCGAAGCCGAAGCCGCGGATCTCCGATCGCTATGGGACTTCAGGCCCACTGACGCCCGTGCGGGGCAGAGGGAGCAGCCTGACCGCGCGTCTGCGCAGACCACCCTGTTTGATGAACCACCAGGGCCGGCGTGGCGGGCGCTCCTGGCCCTGAACGCGGACCCGCGCAGCGCACCCGTGGCGGAGCTGGAGGAGGCCGTGGCCGCCGTACCGGAGCCCGCTCGACCCCGCCTCCACTACTACCAGGGCGTGGCCGCGCTTCGGCGAGGTGAGCGTGAGCAGGCCATGGAGCTGTGGCTGTCCGCAGCCCGCACTGAGCAGGAAATGCCGTGGCTCCAACGGAACCTGGGTGCCCTCCTCCGTAAGAAGGCGATCGAGCTCGCGCAAGCAGGCCAGTGGCGCGACGTGGTACAGCTTGCCGCACGCGTCCCACCCGGGGTGGAGGACCGCATCCTGCCCGAAACGGCCGCGCTGGCGCACGACCACCTGGGTCATGAGGCCGCCCAGGCCGGCCGTTGGTCCGATGCGGCCGGCCACTGGCGCGAAGCCGAGAAGATGCACCCCCGGCGCGCGCTGGCGCAGAACCTGGCGCTGGCCGAGGAGGCGCTGGGCCGCTGGTCCCGCGCCGCCGAAGCCTGGAGGGCGGTGGCACGCCGCCGCCCGCGTAAGCCGGACCATCCCGACTATCTGTCCGACGCCGAGGTCGCCGCGCTGTGGGCTCACGCGGCCGATTGCTACGAGCGCTCCGAGCGCGAAGAGCGGTCCGAGCGCGACGGGTTCAACGGGCTCTACGGGCGCTACGAGCATTCCGAGTGCGAGGCCGCGGCGCTAACCTGCGTGGAGACCGCCCTCAAGTACGCGCCGGATGATGTGGAACTCCGCCTCAAGCGGGCGGACCTCCTGCTCGCCCGCGACTCCGTGGCTCCCGCCGAGCAGGAGTTGGAACGGCTCCTCGAACTCGATCCGCGTCACACGGATGCCCTTCGTCTTCGCGCCAACCTGGAGGATGCGAAGCCGCACGCGGACGGGGCGTCCCTGTGGCGCCGGTTGCTCGAGATCGCTCCCAGCGACGCCGAAGCGCGCGACAGCCTGGCGGAGAGCTACGTGGCACGGCTTGTGTCGAAGACGGCGGTGTGGTGGAGCGGAGCGAAGCCGCGTCCGCTGCGCGAACAGATTCGCGTGATTGAAGAGGGACTAGGGGAGGTGCCCGACCACCCCCGGCTCCTCACGGTGCTGGGGCAGCTCTACAGGACGGACGAAAAGCACGAAAAAGCGCGCGAGACGCTGCTCCGTAGCCTGGACGTCGCCCCCGGGAACGCGAACGTCGCCGACACCGTCCTACACGAGTTGCTGCACATTCCGTCGGTCGACGAAGGCACGATCGAGGAGGTGATGGCTCACGCTCGGGCCCTTCCCGAGCTACAGCCGGAGTTCTGGGTCCATCAGGCCGAGCAACTGCTCGCGTGCGATCTCCCGGAGGTGTGGTTCGAGCGCTTTGTCGAGGAGGCGCTGGCCCTCGCCGGTCGGCCCGGAGTGCCCGACAGCCGGGCCACCGTGCTGTTCCGTGCCCACTCCATCGCCTGGGAGGAAGGCAGCTCCGAGCTGGCCGAGGGCCTGGAGGCGCGCATTCGCACGGAGGAGCCCGCGAGCGGCGCGGTAGAAGTCATAGAGGCCAGGCGCCGAATGGAGGAGGATGACCTGCGGGGCGCTCAGCGCCTGTTCCGTCAGGCCGAACGGCGAGCCCGCCGCGCGCGCGACTCGAGCCTGCAGACCCTCATCGCGGACGAGAGTATGGGCGGCGGTGAGATAGGGGACGTGTTTCACATGTTCGCAGAGATGTTCGAATGAGCCGCCGGATGCGTGAAGCCGCTCCCAGCGGCGCAGACCCGTACTCGGTACTCGGCGTCGGGCGGCGCGCGACCGACGCGGAGATCAAGCGCGCCTACTTCGCCCAGGTGCGGCTGCACACACCCGAGCGGGAGCCCGAGAAGTTCCAGGAGATCCGGGCCGCATACGAGCGGCTCCGCACCCCGGAGGCCCGAGCGCGGTCCAATCTCTTCCTCCTACAGCCTCCACCGGAGCTTCCTCGACGGCGTCAACCGGCCTTCGACTTACGCGTGCACTTCGAGGACGTGGCCGCGCTCGCCTGGACGCTTCTTTTGGCCCGGCTGGCCCCTGAGGAGGAGTTCAGTGAGCCCGCGCCGACTGAGGAGCGCGGTCGATGACCGGTCGACCCGAGTGGGAGGAGGTGGCTGGCGCAGATGCCACGCCCGAGTCGGAGGTCGCGCCTGGCACGGATGCAGCGGCTGGGACGGAGCGGGACCCGGCGCTGGAGACGCGCCGAGGGACGGAGACGCGGGCAGAGGCCCCGGAAGACCAGAGCCTCTCACTGCGCATGGCCACCAGGCTCGACCGCGTGGAGGTGCGGCTCGAGCGCCTGCTGGCCGAGGTCGCGGTGAGCGGTGAGCAGGTGCAAGCGCTGACCAGGCACCTGACGGCGCCCCGGACGGAGACGGAGTTCGAGCGGCGGCTCGCCGAGATGGTCACCGGGCTCGAGGACGTGCATCAGCAGCTCGATGAGCTCGCGGGCTCCATAACCAGGCTGAACCGGGTCCAGTTCAAAGCGAACACACTGCTGGATGCAAAGGCACAGGAGACGGAGCGGGCGTTGGCGGTGCTCCAGGAGATCGCGACGCGGCGTGACGAGGTGCGAGCCACCTGGGATGCCGACGAGGGCCGGCGTCTGAGTGAGCTGCGTGCGGAGGGGCGTGCCGAGATGGTCGCCGACCTGCTCCCCGTCCTTGATGGGATCGAGCGGGCACTCGAGAGTGGGACCGCACTCCTCGAACAGCGTCGGACCGCCAGCTCGGGCCAGGACGAGGAGGGAGGCGCGTGGCAGAAGCTGCGCTGGTTGTTGGGCGGAGAGTCCCCCGCACCGAAGCCGGCGGAGGCCGGGATGGCCGACGCGCTCGCCGCGTGGCTCGACGGTCTGCTCCTCGGGCGCGAGCGCTTCCAGGAGCTGCTGGCTGCTGAGGGCGTCGAGCCCATAGAGGCATTGGGCCGCGCTTTCGATCCGCGCCTCCACGAGGCCATGGCCATCGAAGCGCGCGACGATGTGGCGCCCGGGACGGTGATTCGCGTTCTTCGCCCGGGGTACCGGCACGGGGAGCGGCCCGTGCGCTTTGCCGAGGTGGTCGTTTCCCGCGGGTCCCCCGCCGCGGAGGCGGACGGAAGAGGAGTGGACACGCGTGACGGTGAGATCTCGCCCACGGCAGAACCGAGAAGCGAAGGAGACGAGTAGGAGATGGGAGACAGGATCATCGGAATCGATCTCGGCACGACCAACTCAGTGCCGGCGGCAATCCGCGAGGGGGCGCCCACACTGCTTCCGGTCCAGGGCGATGGGCTCTTTCCGTCGGTGGTGGGCATCTCGCCGAAAGGGGAACTCCTCACCGGCGTGGCGGCCCGCAACCAGTGGGTCTTGGCGCCGGAGCGAACCATCCGCTCGATCAAGCGAAGGATGGGCAGCGGCGAACGCGTGAGCATGGCGGGGCAGGAGTATACGCCGCAGGAGATCTCGGCGTTCATCCTGAAGGAGATCAAGGGGTGCGCCGAGGCCGCGCTCGGTGAGCCGGTCCGGAGGGCCGTCATCACGGTCCCGGCCTACTTTGACGAGGTGCAGCGCCAGGCCACTATGGAGGCGGGCGAGATCGCGGGGCTGGTGGTCGAGCGCATCGTGAACGAGCCCACCGCGGCGGCGCTGGCCTACGGATACGGCCGCGACGACGACGAGCATCTGCGGGTCATGGTCTACGACCTTGGGGGTGGCACGTTCGATGTCTCGATCATCGAGTTGAGCCACGGCATCATCGACGTGCAGGCCACGAGCGGCGACAACCACTTGGGAGGCGATGATTTCGACGAACGCATCGCCACCCTTCTCGCCGAGGAGTTCCTGGACGAGCACGATATGGACCTGCGCGAGAACCACCAGGCGTGGGCACGCCTGCTCCGTGCGGCGGAGGAGGCGAAGATCCGCCTGTCCGAGTCACGCGTCGTCACCATCGACCTGGACTACCTGGCCGTGCAGAATGACGGCACGCCGATCCACGTGCAGAGGGAGCTCGAACGAGGTGAGTTCGAGGATCTGATCGCCGATCTGCTGGACGGCACGAGGGCGAAGATCCGGCAGGCGCTGGAGGATGCCGACCTCGCCGCGGAGGCCATCGACCGCGTGCTGCTGGTGGGTGGCTCGACCCGCATCCCCTGTGTCTGGGACCTGGTCGCCGACGTGATGGGCCAGGAGCCCCACAGCGAGATCGACCCAGACGCCGCCGTCGCGCTCGGCGCCGCGGTGCAGGGTGCGATCGTCGCCGGCGAGGACGTGAGCACCATCCTGGTGGACGTCACGCCGCTCTCGCTCGGGATCGAGACCGCCCGCATCGGCTGGGGCGGCCGGCTCACCGACGACCACTTCTCACCCCTGGTGCGGCGCAACACCACGATCCCCGTCCAGAAGAGCGATCGCTTCAGCGCGCTGCACCCGGACCAGGACATGATCCACCTCAAGGTCTACCAGGGCGAGAGCCCGGTCGCCTCCGAGAACACGCTCCTCGGCGACTTCCGGATCGAGGGCCTGGAGCCGCAGCGAGCCGGTGAGGTGGCCGAGGTGCTGGTCCACTTCGCGCTGGACGTCAATGGTATCCTGGACGTGACCGTCACCGACGAAGCCACGCGCCGCCAGACACACGCACAGCTAAAGGCGACGCGGAAACGCATGAGTCCGGAGGACATCGCACGGAGCCAGGGGAGGCTTGCCGCCGCACGCGCGACCGAGGCCGACGCGGCGGTCGCGCTCGACCCGGGTGCGGCCGCGCTGGTCGAGCGAGCCCGTCGCGCGTTGGAGCAGCCAGGCATCCCTCGGGACGGTGCCTCCGAGCTGCGAGACGCGATGGCCCGTATCCGGATGGCGACCGTCGATGATGACCCGGCCGAGCTCGAGCAATGGTGCGATCGGCTCATCGACCTGCTGTTCGACTGGGACGGATAGTCGGCAGCAGCAGGACCTTCTATCCACGATGCGGTGGAGCCGTTGATATGGATCGTCTCTTGCCCTAAGCACGCGAGGCCATGATACTGGCCTCAAGACCTTAGGCCACAACAGACCACTCCACGAAAAAGCTGCTCACATGTCACGCGACTCCCTCTCCATCCGACCCGGAACGGTGAACTTCCTCGCGCTCGGCGCGGTCGCGCGCGGCGGGCGCATGCACGGCTTCGAGATTCTGAAGTGGATTCAGGACAGTTCGGACGGCGAGCTGCTCGTGGAGGAGGGCGCGCTCTATCCCGCTCTGCACAAACTCGAGAAACGGCGCTGGCTCACGAGCCAGTGGTCGGTGTCTCCGAAGGGACGCCGCGCCAAGTACTATGAGATCACGGCCGCCGGGCGGGCCTCGCTGAGCGAGCAGTCCCGGGACTGGGAGCGGTTCGTCGCCGCGGTTGGGCGAGTGGTCGTGCTTGCAGACGAGTCGTGACGCCGTCCCGCGATGCCAAGCACGAGCATGCATCCGCCGAGACCTCCGCGGGCTCCCTCTCGCGGCTTGGCGAGCACGGCGAACTCGACGAGGAGATCCGGCACCACATCGTCGAGCGTGCCGAGTCACTCGTGGCGGACGGATGGGACCCCAGGGACGCGATGCGCGAGGCCGAGCGGCTCTTCGGCGAGGTGGTACGCCTCCGGCGGCAAATGGCGGATGTCCGGCGCGGCACGCTCGGTTGGCGGATCATGAGGATCCCGCTCCCGGTGCTGTCGCAGCTTCGCTACGCCTGGAGGGCAGTGTCGCACAGCAAGACATATCTGCTCGCTGTCGTCACGACATTGGCGCTAGGGTTGGGCGCCGCCTCGTCGATCTTCTCGGTGCTCGACGCGCTTCTGCTGAGGCCTATGCCGTATCACGAAGCGTCCCGCCTCATGGAGCTGAACCGCTCTCGTGAGGATGGCAGCTACTCCATGGGCCTCACGACCCAGGCGGCGGCAGGCTGGAGAGAAGCTTCCACGAGCTTCGCCGACGGATGGCTCGCGTACAGTTGGCTCTCGATCGTGCGCACCGACGGGTCGGCGCCCGAAGAGCTGAGCTTCGTGGCGGTAACCCCTGGAGCCGATACGCTTCTGCGCCTCCCCATGCTCGTCGGTCGCTCCATCTCCGAGGAGGACGCCCGACCAGGCGCTCCCCCGGTGGTCGTGTTGAGTCGTGAGTACTACGAGCGAATGGGCGCCGACCGCGATCTGGTCGGGCGAACCATCCAACTCGAGTCGGGGCCAGCGACCGTGGTAGGCGTGTTCGCCGGCGGAGTGAGGTTCCCCCAGATCGGCGACCCACCGGACGCATGGCTGCCGCTCCGCGACGACTTCACCGCGGCTGACCGGACCCTCCTCCGTGGAGTGCCAAGGACGTGGGTACGGCTCCGCCCTGGTTTGAGCCTCGCTGCGGCCCAGGAGCAGGTCGATCGACTCGCCGTCGGGCTGCAGGAAGCCGACCCTCAACCGGGGGGGTGGAGCGCCACGCTGGTGCCGATCGGGAGCCACAGAGCCAACCCGGACGTGCGTCGCGCGGTCTGGACGCTCGCTGCGACGGTCGCCGCGATCTTCCTCATTGCGCTCGTCAACGGCGTGAACCTCACGCTGATCCGCACGAGCGTGCGCTCCCGCGAGCTGGCGATCCGCGCCGCGATCGGCGCGTCACGCCGTCAGCTCTTCGGCATGCTGCTGACCGAAGGGCTGATGCTGGGGTTGCTCTCGGGGGTCGCAGCCGTGGCCCTGTCCCTGGGAGCCCTGACGCTGATCAGGGCGGCGATGCCGTACGAGGTCTCTTACTTCAGCCCGCACGCCTTCCACATCGAGGGTCGCACGCTGCTGTTCATCTTTGTGAGCGCGATGTCGGCGGGCACGGTGCTGGGGCTCCTCCCCGCGGTCAGGATCCTCCGCAAACACATCGGATATGCAGCGCTCGCGGGCAAGGGCTCCGATCAGACTCGAGGCAGACGCCGCGTCCACGACGGACTCGTCGCCGCTCAGGTCGCGCTCTCGATGATGCTCCTGGTCGGCGCGGGGCTCTTGGTCAGGAGCTTCGTGACCCTCACCACTGAAGACCCGGGCTTCGATCACGAGGCGGTGGCGATGGCGGACGTGTCGCTGTCTCCTGCGCGCTACCCTACGGCCGCCGATCGGGCCGCATTCCTGAGGCAGCTCGAGCAGAGACTCGAGGCCAGGCCGGGTGTGCTCGGGGTGACGATCAGCAACGGCACGGGTTTTTCGTTCGGCTTCGCGCTGCAGGCCGAAGGAGACGAGCCGCTCCGAAACCAGCCGACGCTGCTCCCGCACACGTCGGTGGCCGAAGACTACTTCGACGTGCTGGGAGTCGAGCTGGTCGCCGGTCGAGCCTTCGGTCCCGAAGACGCGGGTACCGACGCGGTGATCATCGATCGGGACATGGCGCGACTCTTCTGGGGAGGGCAGAACTCCATCGGTCGGCGCTTCCGCTTCGACGAGGGCCAGACCTGGTACACCGTGATCGGCGTCGTCGGAGAACTGAGGCTCATGGGCCGAGACCAGCGCGACGGACCGTCCCAGATCCTCTTCCTCGCCTCGGACGATGCCGCAGGCAGCTTCGCGCAGGTCGCGGTGAGGGCTGCGGGGGACCCACGGGCAGTGCTCCCCGTGATCCGCGAGGTGATGCTCGAGCTCGATCCGAGGCAGTCGATCTGGAAGCTGCGCACCGCGGCGGACGCGCTCGCAGAGGAGGAGGCCAAGCCGCGCTTCCTCGTCCTGCTTTCGACGCTGCTCGCCGCGCTGTCGGTGATCCTGGCCGCTGTGGGGCTCTTCGGCGTGCTCACCTACTCGGTCACTCGCCGCGAGCGAGAGCTCGGTGTGCGCATGGCACTGGGAGCGGATCGGCGCCGCCTGCGCGCGAGCGTGGTGCGCGAGGGCGTGACGATCACGGCGGCGGGTGTGCTGCTCGGCCTTGCTGGAGTACTGCTCGGCGCCCGAGCGCTCGCGCCGCTGCTGTACGAGCTCGAGCCCACCGATCCCGCAACGTTGGCCGCGGCCGCGGCGGCCTTTCTCGGGATCGCCGCCGCGGCCTCGTTCCTACCCGCACAGAGGGCAACGCACGTGAATCCGGTCGAGGTGCTCAGGAGCGAGTGAGAGCCGGTTGCGTCCTTCGCGCCAGTCGACGCCCGCGCCAGCTACATCTGACGACGGGCCCCCATGCGTAGCAGGCTGGTTACTCCGCTCGCAACGCTCCCACGGGGTCGATCCTGGTAACGCGCAGGGCCGGGATCCACGAGGCAGCCAGCGCCACCGTCCCCAGCACCAGCGGCACACCCAGGAAGGTCAGCGGGTCGAGCGCCGGCACCCCGTACAGCAACCGGGACAGGAACTGGGATAGGCCGGCGGCGATGACCAGGCCGATCACGCCGCCGATGGCGACGAGCTTCATGCCGTCCCTGGTCAGCATCCAGACCACCGAGCTCGCATCGGCGCCGAGGGAGAGGCGGATGCCTACCTCGTGGGCGCGCCGCGACACCGCGTAGCTCACGACCCCGTACAAGCCGATGCTCGCGAGGATCAGCGCGAGCAGCGCGAAGCCCGAAACGGCCGCCGCCCCGAGTTGCCTCGCCACCAACTGGACCCCTAGGTGCCGCGCCATCGTCATGTTCTCGATGACCATGATCTCCGGGTCCATCGTGCGCGCAGCGTTCAACATCTGAAGCGCGATCGCACCCGCGTCGGCATCCGCCCTGGCCAGAATCGTCACATACGATGAATACGACTGGCGGTGGCTCAGATACATGTAGGGACGCGGGGTCTCCCCCAACCGACGGACCTTGGTGTCCGCGGTGATGCCGACCACCTGGGTCGCGTCGTCGTTGACGGTGATCGAGCGGCCCACCGCATCGCCGTCCGGCAGGAAGCGGGCGACGAACGCCTGGCTGACCAAAGCGACCGGCTCGCCATCCACAACGTCCGTGGCATTGAACGACCGCCCCGCCATGAGGGGAATACCCGCGACTTCGAGGAAATCATCGTCGATCTTGCTGAAATCGACAGTGTGGAACTCCGCTCCCGGCGGCGGCTCCAAGCCATCGATCGTAAGACGCACGTATTGCGTGTTGAGCGGATTGAGATGCAGGTTGTCGATGAAGCCGACCGCGCTCACACCGGGGATCTCCGCGAAGCGCTCCTTGAGCTGCTCGAAGAAGAGACGGCCCTCTTCGTCGGAGTACTTCTGGACCTGAGCGTTGATCTGCAGGATACCCGTGGGATCATCGCCGAAGCCGGCGCTCACGTTCCGCGACGCGTCCAGGCTGCGCAGGAAGAGGCCCGCGCCGACGAGGAGCACGACCGATACGGAGACCTGCCCCACGACCAGCAGGTTGCGCAACGCGGTTCCCTTGGCTCGGCCGCCACCGGCCGTCTCGTCACGCAACGTAGGCGCTACATCGGGGTTCGTGCTCTGCAGCGCGGGCGCCAAACCGAAGAGGATGCCGGCGATGATCGAGACGAGCACGCTGAAGCCGAGCACCGTCCGATCGAGCGAGAGGTCGAGCGTGATGGGCAGCGGCAGTGGCAGGTCGGCGTTCACCAGCAAGTGCAGCGACTGCACGGCCAGCGCGACGCCGGCAAAGCCGCCCAGAGCAGACAGCAGCACCGTTTCCGTCAGCAGCTGACCGATGAGGGTGCTCCTCTTCGCGCCCAGCGCGAGCCGGATCGCGATCTCCTTGCGGCGGTCGGCGGCGCGGGCCAGCAGGAAGCTCGCCAGGTTGGCGCACGCGATGAGCAGCACGAGTCCGACCACCACCATGATCATGCTCGCCGCAGGCACGAGCACCCGGTCGATCATCGGGTTCATGATCACGTCCGCGGTAGGCACCAGCGCCAACGCCTCGGTCTGCTGCCAATAGCGCGGGTAGTCTTCGCGCAGACTCGATGTCACGCGCTCCGCCACCGCTTCGGCCTGCGCCATGGTCGCGCCTGGAACGAGCCGCCCCTTCACAAAGAGGCTCTGGTTTCCGCGTGCCTCGAGCGTGTTGCCACCGGCACCCTGCAATTCGTCGAACATCATGATCGGGACATAGGCGCCCGGCACGATGCCACGCAGGTTGCCCGTGTAATCCTCAGGGACGACGCCGATGATCGTATACGGGCTACCCGCCAGGCGGAGCTGCTGGCCGACGACATCTGGCGCACCAGCGAAGCGGCTCTGCCAATAGCCGTACCCGAGCACGACGACCGGGTGTGCCCCCGGCGATACGTGGTCTTCGTTCGTGAAGAGGCGGCCGACCGCGGGCTGGATTCCGATCAGCGAGAAGTAGTTTCCGGTGACTGCCTCGCCTGGCAACCGCTCGACGCCATCGTCGAGATCGGCCTGTAGGAGGATGAGTTGGGAGCCCGACACGTCCTCGAACACGTCGGTCGAGCCATCGAGCAGCGTCTCGTAGTCAGGGTACGAGAGCGGGCCGTGAGAGAAGCCTTCGGACGACGAGTAGACGTCGACGAGCGTCTCCGGGTTCTCGTACGGCAGGTCCCGGATGATGACCGCGTTGACCAGGCTGAACATCGCAGTGTTCGCGCCGATACCGAGCCCGAGCGACACGATCGCGACCAGGGTGAACATCGGGCTCCGCATCAAACGGCGGATCGCATATCGAATATTGAAGACGAAGCTGTCCACGAACCCCTCCCAAGTTGCCCGGGCATCGGCACCGAAGTGCTCCTGACGCCGCTTGTATTTTCCGGCTTGTCCCGCGTAGCGAATCGCGATGCCGATCGCGGTCCGCATGTACCACAGCCGCGCCGTCCATGCGCCGTGCTGCGCTCGCTGGCTGAACTCCTCGTGCAGGTCCCCGAGGATCGCCTCCGCCCTTCTGGTCGGAGGGAGGGCGGCCTCGAGCAGGCTCACCAGAACCCGCGGCGGATCCACGTGCTTGCTCACCGGGCGTCCAGCGCGTCCTCGAGCCCATCCCACAGATTCAGGAGCGCCGCACGTGACCTCTGAAGCGCGGCCACTCCCTCACGGGTGACGCGGATGATCCGGCGCGGACGCCCACCCCGCTCCTGTCGGGACGCGGACAGCTCGGACGCGATCCAGCCCTTGTCCTCCAGCCGGTCGAGCGTCACATAGACGGAGCCGCGCGAGACTGCCCGACCTACGCGGCTCTCCAACTCCCGCATGAGCGTTACGCCGTACGCTTCGTCCTCGAGCCGCATCGCGGCAAGAAGCAGCATCTGCTCGAACTCACCCAAATAGCCTTCTCTGCCCATCCCCTGTTCATCCTGTCACACGTTCACATCGATCTATTCCGACTTTGTATGACAATTACGCAAGGTGGGCCGCTCGAGTTTCGAATCGCGCGAAGTGACGTGCGATTCAAGACCGAGTGCGCCATAATCGGGAGTCAGCTCGCCGCGGTTTCGCCTCGGCCCACCACGCTCCGGCCCACTTCACCTGGGAGGCATGCCATGCACGCCCGGAAGCTCCTCTTGATCGTCCCGACTCTCGTCGCCTTCCCGCTAGAGGCTCAGGACCTGCAGGTCGCCGAGCTCGGCGAGTGCGCCCTCGAGAGCGGAGCCGTGCTCGCACCCTGTGACGTCGCGTATCGCACCTACGGCGCACTGAACGCTGAACGCGACAACGCGATTCTGATCTCGACGTGGTTCGGTGGCAACTCGGCCGCCTGGACCGGGATCCTCGGCTCGGGGCTGATCGACCTCGAGGGCTTCTATACGATCGTCGTCGACGCCTTCGGCAATGGGGTCTCGACGTCCCCCACGACCAGCCCCACCCAGGGCGGCGATGCGTTCCCGTTGATCTCGATCGGCGACATGGTGCACGCGCAGCACCGGCTCGTGACCGAGGTCCACGACCTCGACGGTCTGTACGCGGTCATGGGCATCTCGATGGGCGGCATGCAGACCTTCGAGTGGCTCGTCGAGTACCCCGACTTCTTCCAGAAGGCGGTGCCGATCATCGGCTCACCGAGGCTGGGGGCGTACGATATCGCGCGGTGGGAAACCGAGCTGCGCATACTCGAGCTCTTCGAGGCCTGCGAGTGCGAGGAAGCGGCGGCAGCCCACTCGGGGCTCTCGATGTTGACGCTGAACACACCGGAGTACCACGCCCGGGTCACCGACCGGACGACTGTCCAGGCCACCCTGAGCAGCCAAGGGGCCCAGAATGTTCAGAGGCTGTCGGAGGGTCGCAGCAAGAACATCGCGAGCCAGCTCCGGGCCATGATCAACCACGATATCTCGAGGAAGTTCGGCGGCGACATCGCGGCGGCCGCGGCAGCGATCCGGGCGGATCTTCTGATCGTGGTGGATGTGGACGACCACCTGGTGACTCCGGGCCCGGCGCTGGACTTCGCGGAGATGGCTGGCGCTCAGAGCCTCGTCCTGGAGGACGATTGCGGCCACCTCAGCGCCTTCCAGGGTTGCTCGGGCACACAGATGTCGTCGGCGATCAGCGCGTTCCTGTCCCGGAACGACTGAGCATGCTCACCGTCCGCCGCGTCACGATCGGCACCTCCGCCGAAACGATCTGGCCGCTACTCGCGCTCGCGGCGATGGCAGAAGGCACATGACGAGAAAACTCGACTGGCGGTACCACCGACCTGGCTGAACCAGCTGCAAGCGCACTCAAGAGTTTCTTGAGCAGAACCATATCGAGGACGGGGCGGTGCAGAGCGCGTCCAGGGAGCCGCTGGAGGGTGCCGAAGCGTTGTCCGCGCTCGAAGGCATCACTGAGCTGTACGTGGCCGACTACTCCCGCGGATCTCCATCCGCGAGAACCTGCTGGCGGCGCTCTTCACGGTCCGCTTTCACTCGCTCGCGGATGTCAGCGTGCTGGAGCCCCAGGATCTGACCGGCGAGCAGAGCGGCGTTCACCGCGCCGGCCTTGCCGATGGCGAGCGTGGCGACGGGCACACCACGGGGCATCTGGACCGTGGACAGTAGTGAGTCGAGCCCGTCCAGCGACCAGCCTTTCATGGGGACGCCGAGGACCGGCAGCGTCGTCTTGGAGGCGAGCACTCCGGCCAGGTGCGCCGCGCCGCCGGCAGCGGCGATGATCACCTCCAGTCCGCGCTCTTCGGCCGTGGCCGCCCAGTCGGCCGCAAGATCCGGCGTGCGGTGCGCGGACATGACCCGCACCTCGCAGGGGATATTCAGAGCCTCGAGTGTCGTGACCGTATGCGCCATGGTGTCCCAGTCCGACTTCGAGCCCATGACGACGCCGACCAACGCTTCAGCCATCGTGCTTCGTCCCGTTCGCGCGTAGTGTACGTGGTGTGGACATGTGTCCGGATCGGAAGTCCGGGACGTTGCACTCGGCGGATGTGGGAATCAAGGCCCGCAAAGGATTGGGCGAACGCGTGAGCACTCAGGAGAAGCGATTCCGGGCCTGGCCAGACGAGCGATCGGAGCTCACCCCGTTCCTTCCGTTCGTCTTCTGCGCTTGGGCGGACGGCGCTCTCTCGACTGCGGAGCTGAGCGCCTTTCGGGCTCATGTGGACGGACGGGCTTGGCTCGCCGCCGATGCCCGGAACTCGCTGCGTGAGTGGCTCGACCCGGACCACCCCCTGAGTCCCGACCAACTCAGCGCACTCGGGGCACGCATCCGGTCCGTCCCCCTGGAGGACGTGGAGGCGGCATGCGTCTCGCTCACAGACCTGGGTCTCGCGCTCTGGCGTGCAGACGAAGGTGCGACGGGGCCGTGGAGCGCGGACGACGCCATCGAGCGACTCCGTGCTCTGGAGAGCGCGCTGGGCCTCATCGGGCGGGAAGCCGCGCGCCGAGCCCTGGGCGCACCGGCTCCAAAGATCCAGCGCCAGCCCCCGGTTGCGCTCTTCGACGCGGAGTCGCTGCGCACTTATCTCGACCGAGATCATCGAGAGTTGCGCGACGAGGTGCTGGCGCTGCTGGGTCGGTCACCCATGCTCATCCCATTGGGTCTCGACCAAGACGAATATCGTGAGCGCGTGCTGGACGCCGTGCGCTTCCTCGCGGAGCGCGGACTGGGCTCGACCGCCTTCCCCACCGCCTACGGCGGTCGAGACGACCCCGGCGCCGCCCTCGCCATCTTCGAGAGCCTCGCGTTCGGAGACCTGAGCGTCCTGGTGAAGTTCGGAGTTCAGTTCGGCCTCTTCGGGGGCAGCGTATTTCAGCTCGGCACCGAGCGGCATCACCGTGCCTACCTCGGCGCGATCGGCCGACTCGATCTGCCCGGATGCTACGCGATGACCGAGACCGGACACGGCTCCAACGTGCGCGACCTCGAGACGACAGCGACGTACGAAGCGAGCAGCGATGAGATCGTCGTCACCACGCCGACGGACGCCGCCGCTAAGGATTGGATAGGAAACGCGGCGTGCCACGGGCAAATGGCGACCGTTTTCGCTCGGTTGATCGTGGGGGGCGTGGATCAAGGCGTTCACGCGTTGCTCGTGCCGATCCGAGACCAAGCCGGCCACGTACTGGCCGGCGTTCGCATCGAGGACCGAGGCCTCAAGGAGGGCCTCAATGGTGTGGACAACGGACGCATCTGGTTCAAAGACGTGCGTGTGCCTCGTACCAACCTGCTCGACCGCTTCGCCTCCATCGACGAGGCGGGTGTGTACACGAGTCCGATCCCGAGCTCGGCCCGTCGCTTCTTCACCATGCTGCGCACGCTCGTCGCGGGCCGGGTGAGCATCGCGTCGGCGTCGGTGAGCGCGGCGAAAGTCGGCCTCACCATCGCTGTGCGACATGCCGATCGACGTCGGCAGTTCGGAGCGGACGGGGCAGAGGAGCAACCCCTGCTCGACTACTTGGTGCTGCAACGGTCACTCCTGCCGAGGCTCTCCGCGACGATCGCGGCGCACTTCGCGGTCAGAGCTCTGCAGCGGGACTATGCAGCGAGCCGAGGGCACGCCGACATCGAACTCGAGGTAACGGCGGCGGCCCTAAAAGCGTACGCCTCCGAGCAATGCGTCGAGACCCTACAGGCTTGCCGCGAAGCGTGTGGTGGTCAGGGCTATCTCGCGGCAAACCGGTTCGCCGCGCTCAAGGCGGACACCGACGTCTTCACCACCTTCGAGGGAGCCAACCTCGTTCTGTACCAGCTCGTCGCGAAAGGACTGCTCTCTCGATTCAAGGACGAGATGAGCGATCTGAACCTCTGGGGGACGGTCAAATACTTGGCCGAGCGTGCGGAGACGCGCCTCACCGAGCTGAATCCAGTCGTCACCCGACGCACGGACGAGGAGCATCTGCTCGACCCGGCGTTCCATCACGCCGCGCTCGAGTACCGTGAAGAGCGGCTCCTGCGTTCGGTCGCGAACCGACTACGGTCTCGTTTCGCGGACGGCATGGATTCGTTTCAGGCGCTCAATGAGTGCCAAGACCACGTCGTCACTCTGGCGCGAGCCCACATCGAGCGGGTCCTGCTCGAGCGCGTACAGGACGGGGTCGCACGCGCCCCCACGCCGGGACTCTCGAAAGCGCTGGGTACCGTGAGCGCGCTTTACGCCCTGTCCCGCATCGAGGCGCACAGCGGCTGGTATCTCGAGACCGGATACCTGGAGCCGCCGAAGTCCAGGGCGATCCGAACCCAGGTCAACGAGCTGTGCCGCGAGCTGCGCCCGCATGCCCGGCTCCTCGTTGACGCTTTCGGTGTGCCCGAGGCGTTGCTGCCGGAGCTGGTTGCGGCGCGAGGATAACCAGTCGGCGGCCCCCGGTTGGTCGTTCCCCGTCCTGGTGAACGTGAACCTACCGGCGTCGATGTCGCCAGGAACAACCGTTTTTTCCCTGTTGTTAGGGAGCCCCTGGCGTAAACACTTGTTTTTTTCATGTGATTCGGGGCATTTTCTACGGTAGAGCCCAGAGGGACCGGGTACCGGTCCGATACCGTGTCGGAGGAACATCCCATGGTTCGCAAGATCCTGATCGTGGCGACGCTACTCACAGTCGCTTCGCCGCTGGCCGCTCAGGAAGACAACGTCTGGACCTCGAAGCGTCCGGATGGCCACGCGCCTATCGGCATGAGGGGCGCACGAACCCTCGAGGGCGGTGCGATCGAGTTCAGCTACCGCTTCACGCAGCTCAACTCGAAGGGCATATGGTTCGCTAGCGACTCACTTCCCCTCGAGTCGACCCTCGAGTTCTACGACCAGGCCCCGCTCACTCTGGCCAATCAGACGCACAACTTCTCCGTCTCGTTCGGCGCAACCGAAGAACTGACCTTCACCGCGGGCATGGACTATTCCAACCGCCAGCGAGAACAGTTGACGACCGGAGGCGTGTTCTACGTGACCGAGTCCCAGAATCTGGGCGACCTGACCGTGTCCGCCCTGTACAACTTCTTGGATCTGGGTGCGTACAAAGCGCACGTCCAGATGGGCGCAAGGGTACCGACCGGATCAACCGCCATCTTTGCGGAAACACCGTTCAGCACGCCGGGCATCGAGGGGATGCCCTACGACATGCGTCCGGGTGCCGGCACGTTTGCGCTGCTACCGGGCCTGACCGTGCAGACCCAAAATGAGGTGGCGTCGGTCGGTGGCCAGATCAACGGCATGATTCCCGTAGGAACCAACGACCGCAGCTACTCGCTCGGCAACTCATTCGACGCATCCGGCTGGGCTGCGTACATGATCAGCGAGTACATCTCGTTCTCCGCTCGCATCAAGTGGCAGAACTGGGGTGGCATCGAGGGAGGCGACCCCGATCTCGATCCGGATCGGGACCCCGGGAACGACGGCTTTTTCCTCGAGGGCGAGCGGATCGACTTGCCGATCGGCATGAACTTCTACTTGCCCGAAGGCTCGCGATTCGCGGGACATCGGCTCTCGATCGAGGCGATCTTCCCCATCTCCCACGAGTACGAGGGTCCGCAATTCGGACTCGATTGGGGCGTCGTCATCGGCTGGCAGGTCGTCTTCTAGGACAGGCCAAGTAGTGATGCTCGTCGGCACGTCCGAGCGAGCCGCTTAGCGAGTCGCTCCGTACTCCTCCATTGTGAGTCGCCAGATCATCGTGTCTCGCGACCCACCGGTCGGGCCGACCCCATGGTCCACCAACGTCTCCCCCTGCTCGTACCCGAGCTTCCTGGGGACCCCGATGCTCGGCGCGTTCAGAGGGTCGCAGTGGATCTCGATGCGCTCGATTCCGGAGAGCATGAATCCCACATCGGTCATCGCATGCGCGGCCTCGGTCGCGAGACCCTGGCCCGCCTGATCCGAGCGTACCCAGTACCCGATCTCCAACGCACCGGGACCGACGCGGCGGTACAGTCCGGCGCCGCCGAGCACTTCGGTCTCGTCGGGGTCCATCAACGCGAAGAGCGCGTTGCGCCCAGCGAAGAAGTCGTCACGGTAGCCGCTCAGCCGGTCCTCGAGCACGTCGAGCTCCGAAGGCTCGTTCATCGCCCATGGAATCCACCGCTGAAGCTCCGGCAGGCTGGAGTCGAGCGCGGCCTTGAACTGTGGCGCGTCATGAGGGTGCCAGCATCGCATGATGAGCCGCTCCGACTCGATGCGCTCCGGCGGTACGGTATCAGTCACCGTGGCTGAGCCCCTTGCCGATGCGCCCCCATCGAATCTCCCGGAGCGCCGGAAACGACCGATACGACCCTCTGTTGTACGAGAAGTACTTGAAGAGCACGCGGCCTTCGAGACGCCAAGCCTCCAGCAAGCCCCAATACCGTGAGTCGAGACTTTCGTCCCTGTTGTCACCGAGCATGAAGTAGTAGCCGTCCGGAACCACGATCGGCCCCCAGTCGTGCCGACTCGGCACATAGCTGTCGCGGTCGACGCCCGCCACGAGATATTCCCGTTGCCATGCCATGTCCGGGCTACGGTCGTCCCGTCGCCGGGCGTCGTTCAGGTACGGCTCGTCGAGGCGCTCGTCGTTGAGGAAGAGCGCCCCGTTCCGCATCTCGAGCGTGTCGCCGGGCAGCCCCATCAGGCGCTTCACGAGCTTCATGTCCACCTCGTGATGCGGGTCGAAGACCAGCACGTCACCGCGCCGTGGCTTCGAGTATCCGGGAATTCGGATTTGCGTGCCTGGGATCCGTGAGCCGATCGCCAGGCGGTTCACCACCAGCATGTCCCCCACGAGCAACGTGCGCTCCATCGACCCCGACGTGATCACGTAGGTCTGCACCAGGAACGTTCGGATGAAGAAGAACAGAGCGAGCGCCATGACGATGGACTTAGTCCTCTCGACGGCGGAGTTTTTCTCCTTCGGCTTGTCCTTCGCTTTGGCGTCGGCCTGCAAGACTCCTCCTCAGTAGCGCTGCGGAAGAAAGGTACCGCCCCGTTGACGGATTCCGACTCCTCCCGTAGATCCCAGAGCCGAACATCACTCAGTCCCGGGCCATGCTCTCGGGATCTTCGACCTTCCCTACAGAGGTGGCTCAGATGGTCCGGACTCGCTTCGCGCTCGTTGCCCTCGGCTCTTGCCTGGTCTTCGTCGCGCCGGCAGGTGCACAGGTCCACCGGTCGGCGCTGCACGACTTTCAGCTGATCCCCGTCGCGGAAGGGCTCGTGACGCCCTGGTCGATGGCCTGGCTGCCGAACGGCGACATGCTGGTCACCGAGCGCCCCGGGCGTCTGCGCATCGTGCGCGACGGTGAACTGTTGCCGGATCCGGTGCCCGGTATTCCCGAGGTTCACGCCCGTGGTCAGGGTGGCCTGCTGGATGTTCAGCCCCACCCGGACTTCGCGAACAACCACTGGCTCTACATCACTTATTCGAAACCACAGGCCGACGATCAGTCCACGACGGCGCTGATCCGGGGCAAGTTCGAGGACGATGCTCTGACGAATGTCGAAGAGCTCTTCGAAGCGGTCGCCCGCGGCAGAGACGGGCACTACGGCTCTCGCATCGCGTTCGCCGACGGCTACGTCTTCATCTCGGCCGGCGATCGCCAGGCGCCGTCGCGTGGCGACCTCGAGGCGCACCCCGCCCAGGACCGCTCGAACCACCACGGCGTCATCATTCGACTGCATGACGACGGTCGCGTTCCTGCCGACAACCCGTTCATCGGAGAGGACGGCGTGCGGCCCGAGACGTGGAGCTACGGGCACAGGAACCCGCAGGGCCTCGCGATCCATCCCGAGACCGGCGACCTGTGGGCCAACGAGCACGGCCCGCAGGGTGGCGACGAGCTCAACCTCATCCAGCCCGGCCGCAACTATGGGTGGCCGGTGGTCGGGTATGGCGTGAACTACGGAAGCGGTTCCACGATCCACGTGGGCACGATGCGAGAGTCGATGGAGCACCCCGTGCATTTCTGGGTGCCATCGATCGCGACGTCCGGGCTCATGATCTACTCGGGCCAGCGCTTCCCTGCCTGGAACGGCAACATCTTCGTCGGCGGTCTGGCAGGCATGCAGCTCGCTAGGCTGACGCTCGACGGACAGGAAGTGGTCGCCGAAGAAACGCTACTCCAGGGTTTCGGTCGCATCCGGGACGTACGTCAGGGACCGGAAGGGTACATCTACATCGCGATGGACGAACGCAGCGGTGCGCCGAGCACGGTCTACCGGCTGGAGCCCGCGGGAGGGCGCTAGAAGGCTCCTCATTGCGCGCGTCAGTCAGCCCGCAAAACGGAAACCGGATCCACAGTCGCGGCACGCGTCGCGGGCACGACGCTCGCGACCGCGCTCACGGTGAATAGCACCAAGCCCACGTACACCAGCGTCAGCGGCGCGACGGGCTCGAGCCCGAACCCTCGTAGTACGTTCGAGATCACAGCCATCAGCGGCACCAGCAGAACGGTCCCGATCGCCAGCCCGAGCACGGTCATCTTGAGCCCCTGCATGGCGATCATCCCCACTACAGTGCGGGCGTCCGCGCCGAGCGTCATGCGCACGCCGATCTCCTGACTCCGCTGCGCTACCGAGTAGGCTATGACGCCGTAGGTGCCCAGCGACGCCAGCAGCAGCGCGAGGACCCCGAACGCGCTCAGAATATCGTTGAAGAGGCTCAAAGTGACGGTGTAACGGGCCGCGTACTCCTGCATCGTCTCGACAGTGTTCACAGCGAGGTCCGCATCGAGGTTGCGCACCTCGGCTCGAATCGGATCGGCCACGGCCCTCGGTGTTCCGGCCGTACGGACCACGAGGTAGTACGTTGCCCGGGGATTCTGGGCGACCGGCAGGTATACCACGTCACCGAAGCCGCCTCCGGACTCGGGAACGATGCCTTGCTGTACGTTGCCGATCACTCCGACGATCTCTCTCGACCGGTCGAGGAAGGTGACGTGCTGGCCGACCGGATTCCGGTCCGCGAAGTGCCGGTCCGCGAGCGCGCGATTGACCACCACCACCATCTCGGCACCCATGCGATCCGCCGGCTCGAAGAACCGCCCCTGCAGTAGTGGCACCTCGAACGCCTGGAGGAATTCCGGAGAAGCCCAGACGCCCTGAGCCTGGGGAAGCACGACTCCGACATCCTCGACCTGCCCCGCGAGAAGCAAGGGCGCTTTCACCACGACGAGGTTCTTCGGGAGCGGCGTGACCAGCGCCGCGGCGACCACGTCTGGAAGGCGTTCGACTCGATCCCGCAGCTGCTGAATGAGCTCGGTTCCCTCGGGGAGCTCATACTTCCAGTCGGGGACCTCGATCCCGATCGCGAGCAGACCTTCGGCCTCGAAGCCTGGATCCTTGTTCATCGTGTCCGTGAAGCTGCGTGCAAGTGCGAGACCGGCTCCCAGCGCTACCAGCGACAGAGCGATCTGAGCGACCACCAGGGCGGCGGTGAGGCGGGGTGCCCGGTGCCCTCCCCCACCCCCGCCCCGGCCCTGCTTGAGCGCTTCGACCTGATCGACACGGAAGCTCTGGAGCGCGGGAAAGATCCCGACGATGAGCGCACACAGCAGCGTCATCGCGACCGTGAACAACACGACCGTCGTGTCGAGTCGCGGCTCGAATAGGCTCGGCACGAACGGCAGCTGGGCGAATCGGCCCCCGATGATCCGGATACCGACAGCGGTAAGCGAAAGTCCGATCACGCCGCCCGACACGGCCATCAGCGTACTCTCCCGGCCCAATTGCCCCAAGATCCGCAGACGGCCGGCCCCAAGAGCGGTCCGTACGGCGATCTCACGCGTTCGCTCCTGGCTGCGAGCGAGCAGCAGGTTGGTGATGTTCGCGCACGCGATGAGCAGCACGAAGAAGACCGAGGCTCTCAGGATCGCCAAATAGGTGCGGCTCTGCGGGTCCGGGAACTCAGTGCCGAGGTTCGTCGCGCTCATGGTCCAGCCGCGAAACGTCTCCGGGTATTCGGCCTCGAGCTCCCCCGCGATCTGCGCCATCTCCCGCTTCACTTGCGCCATCGTCACGCCCGGCGCCATGCGTGCGACGGAAATCGCGACCCGGGCGCTGCGCGAGCTCTCGTACGGGTTCTGCTGCATGGGCAGCCAGATGCCGACGTCGGGAGTCAGGAAGTCGTAGCCGTCGGGCAGCGCACCGATGACTTCATGAGCGACGCCATCGAGCGTGAGCACCGTGCCCACCGGATCGTCGATCGCACCCATCGCGTTCTGCCAATAGTCCCAGGTCAGAATCGCGACCTTGGGCCCGCCCTCCACGCCTTCGAGATCTGTGAACACCCTTCCTCGGACCGTCTGCTCGCCCAGGACGCGGAAGAAGCTCGGCGTGGCGGATCCGACCATCACCGCGACGGAGCGATCCTCGTCCGAGACGCTCATGAAGCTCAGCGTGATCGCCGCCCACTCCGTCAGCGTACTGCTTCGCTCCCGGAAGTCGGCCCACACCGGCAGCGCGGAGAGAATGGACGCCAGCGCGGCGTCGGGCTCCGTATTCTCTCGTTGTCCGAGAAGGACAATGCGCTCCGGCTCGGTGTAGGGGAGCCGGAGATGGATGAGCGAGTCGACGAGACTGAACACCACCGCGTTGCCGGCGATTCCCAGCGCGAGCGAGAGGACGGCGAGCACTGTGACCACTCGCGCTCGACGCTGACGGGGAACGATGAACCTGAGCGCCTGGCGAAGCATCGGCATCGGCGATCGTCCTATTCGCGGGAGCCTACGCGCCCCCGCTCACCGCCACCAATTGGTAGCTCTTCTTCCCCTTTCGCAGCACGAGGAACCGCCCGTCGATCGCATCTTCGGTGGTCACTCGGTAGTCAACGCTTTCTACGCGACGGTTGTTGACATAGATACCACCCCCCTCGATCGAGCGGCGCGCGTCGCCCTTCGAAGTCGCGATGCCGGACTCATCGAGAAGATCCACGATCGGCTTGCCCTCCCCGGCGAGCTCCTCCGTGCCGATTTCCGAGGACGGCACATCGCCGAACACGTCCGCGATGTCGCCGGCGCTCAGGCCGGAGAGATCCCCACCGAAGAGCGCATCCGTCGCCTGCAACGCCTTCGCCAGGCCCGTCTCACCATGGACCCGGCGCGTCACGTCCTCTCCGAGCGCCTTCTGGGCCAACCGTCTGTACGGCTCCGATTCGGTCGCCGCCTCGAGCTCGGAAATCTCCTCGCGCGACAGCAGCGAGAAGTACTTGAGGTACTTCACCGCATCGGCGTCGTCGGTGTTCAACCAGAACTGGTAGAACGCGTACGGGGACGTGAGCTCCGGGTCGAGCCAAACGCTGCCCGCCTCGGTCTTTCCAAACTTCCGACCGGAAGCGTTGGTGACGAGCGGTGAGACTACGCCGAACGCCTTCCCGCCATCGACACGCCGGATCAGGTCGGTGCCCGCCGTGATGTTGCCCCACTGGTCGCTGCCCCCGAATTGCACCGTGCACCCGTCGCGGCGGTACAGCTCCAGGAAGTCGTAGGACTGCATGAGGATGTAGCTGAACTCGGTGTAGGAGAGTCCCACGTCCGGATCCTCGAGTCGCCGCCTCACCGACTCCTTCGCCATCAGCTGGTTCACCGAAAAGTGCTTGCCGATGTCCCTCAAGAAGTCGACGAGCGCGAGCTCACTGAGCCAGTCGAGGTTGTTGCGCATGAGGGCAGCGTTCGGCTTGACCTCGAAGTCGAGGAAGTGCTCCAGCTGGCCGCGGATGCCCTCGGCGTTCTCAGCCGCCTGCTCCTTGGTGAGCAGTTGGCGCTCCGTGTCGCGACCGGACGGGTCGCCGATGAGCCCAGTGCCGCCGCCAACCAGCGCGATCGGCGTATGCCCGTGCCGCTGCAGGTGCACGAGGTCCATGACCACGAGCAGGTTACCCACATGCAGGCTCGACGCGGTCGGATCAAAGCCGATGTATCCACGCCTCGGCATTTCCGCCAGATGCTCGGCCGCGCCTCCAGTCATGTCCTGCAGCAGCCCGCGCCAGCGGAGTTCTTCGACAAGAGCGCTCATGCGCCGAAGGGTACTCGCGCCCGACAAACGGTCAAGTGGCGACCGTTGGATTCGCTACCAGCCCATCCGGTCCCTCAAACGCGTTACGTGCGCTTCGTGGTGCGGGCAGTGCCAGCCATAGATTTCCAGCAGCACGTCGACCGAAATATCACCAACTTCGGGGTGCTGCAGAATACGCGCGAAGTGATCGTCGTCGAACGCGCGCAGCATGGTGACCCACCGCGGGTGCAGCGCTTCCAGGATCGCCAGCGACATCTCGACCGGAGCGTACCTCGCGTCGGGTAGCTCGGCCCACTCGGCCTGCTCGTAGGTGCCTATGGTCGGTTTGTCTTCCGTCACCGCCAACTTGAAGCGCACATACGAGTTGATGTGCGAGTCGACGACATGGTGAACGACCTGCCGGACGGTCCAACCACCATCACGGTACGGTGTGCCGAGTTGTTCATCGCTCAGACCTGCGACCGCGGCGCGCATGTTCGCGGGATGTGCTTCGATGGCGTCGATCATCTGCGTGCGCTCCTCGCTCGTGAGCGGGCGCTGACGCGACTCGAAACGACCGATGGGGTATCTCAGCTCTTCCATTCCTCCCCTCCCCTCCTGTTGCGGACCGTACAGATCGGCCCCAGCGTGCGTGCTCATGTCATCCTACGAGGACTTCTACGCCGTCGCACGCCAGATTCCGGCTGGCCGGGTCACGACCTACGGTGCGGTTGCCCGAGAGGCGGGGCTGCCCGGTCAGGCTCGACAAGTCGGCTACGCGATGGCGGGCTTGCCGGACGTCCACGATGTGCCCTGGCACAGGGTGATCAACGCGAGGGGCGAGGTCAGCCCGCGCGCCGGCGGTTCGGCCTTCGAGCAGATCCAGCGCAACTTGCTCGAGGCCGAAGGCGTCGTGTTCGACGCTCGCGGACGAGTCGACCTCGATCGCTTCGGTTGGCCGTGACCCGCGAAGCTGGCGCTCCAGGGGGTCTCTAACCTATTATATCATTAACAGCGGTTATTCTGTCTACATAACCCTCTTTAATCATATTACAGGTTAGTAGAGAACCTGAACCGATTGGTGGGCCGTGGACTCAGACAGTGTCGCCCTCGACTTCTTGAACACCCGGAAGTACGTGAAGGGGCGAATGACCGATCTCATTTCGACCCCGGAGCAGCTGCGCGAATGGCTCGACCATGTCGGCTTGCACGCCTACGGGATCGATGTCGAAATATCCCCACCTGCTGCGCGACTCTTGTTCGATGAGGCGCACCGACTTCGAGATGCGATCCGCGCCGCCGTCGAGGCGCAGGTCCGCGGGGAGCCGGTGCCCCCGCACAATCTGTACGCGCTCAACCGTGTTCTAGAGGCGAGTCGCTTTACCGCGCAGCTGGCTCATGACGGGGAACGGCTGACGTTGATCGAGCGAGACACGGCCCCTGCCCCGCTCGCCGCACTATCACCGATCGCGCTCGCAGCCGCGACGCTTCTCGTAGAGGTCGATCGCCGACGTATCCGACAATGCCGGTCGGACCGATGCGTGCTCTGGTTCCTTGATACCAGCAAGAGCGGGCGACGACGGTGGTGCTCGATGGCCACGTGTGGAAACCGCGCCAAGGCAGCGAGGCACTATAAGAAGCAGAAGGCAGCCGACTAGGTATCCGCGAGGTCGGTCGTTGATATGGACGGTTCGTCGGTCGGTGCCGACGCCTCCCTAAAAACGAAACCCGATTGTGCCGGCGATGTATCGGCTATCGTCGCCGTCTCCGTCTCCGTCGATGTTCACCAGTCGGACCTCCGCGAACCCCCCGAATCCCAGCGCACCGATGCTCACGCCGAAGCCGCCATGGATGCCTCTGTTCGTAACCGCCGCTTCCGCCGCGTCTGCGTCGAACCGGTAGCTGCCCACTCCCGCAATCACGTAGGGCGAGAGCCCGATTCCGCCCAAGGAGAGCACCGCGCTGATGGTGCCGTTGATCAAATTCGCCTTGCCGCCGCCGGTCGCCTCGGAGAAGCTGTGGATTTCACCTTCGGCCCTGAGGGAGACCGGGAACACCGGCACGCCGACCTGAAGCCCGACCCGGCCATGCTTGCCCGCGTCCACGGCGTTGGCGAAATCGCCACTGGGACTGCTGATTCCCCCACCCACCATGAGGCGAGCCTGAGCGTCCACAGCGGCGGGTAGCGCGAGGGCAACAAGCGCCAGAAGCGCGATACGTCGCATTGAGTCGTCCTTGGAATAGGTGTTCAGTTACTGCTCAAGTGTGCGTCAGCGAGGGTGGCCCGGCAAGAAACCCTAGCAGCGGCGTCTCAGGGTCGCCTCTCGTCGCGCCCGGTGCCCATGGCACCAGGGAGAATCAGACGAACTGCACGCTCGTAGAACACGTAGTTCCACGCCCAGTTCAGCAGCACGAGAACGCGGTTGCGGAATCCTACCAGCCACACGATGTGGATCGTGAGCCAGAGAAACCAGGCTGTGAGTCCTCGGAACGTTCTGCCGAACACGTGGGCCACGGCCGCATTGCGCCCGATGACCGCAAGCATGCCGAGATCACGGTAGACGAATCTCTTCAGATCCGCGCCCGCCAACGATCGCAATACGTTCTGGGCGGCACGCCGGCCCTGTTGAATCGCCACCTGAGCGACCTGAGGCAGCGGCGCCCCGGAAGCGTCTTCGCAATACGCCAGATCACCGACCACGAACACCTCCGGGTGCGAAGCCAGGTGTAGGTAATCGGTCACGGGCACTCTCCCACCGGACTCCACCGGTAGGCCCCACTCGGCGGCGGCGGGCTCGCCCTGAACCCCAGCAGTCCAAACGACGGTCTCTGTGGGCATCACCTCGCCGCTCGACAGCTCGACGCTCTCCGGCCCCACATGCTCGACCCGGACGCCGAGTCGCACCGTGACGAACCGACGAGCGAGCCTCCCGCGGGCGTACGAGCCGAGCTTCTCGGGCATACCTCCGAGCAGTCGATCCGCTGCCTCCAGCAGCACGACCCTGACCTCCTCGTCTCGGATGCTCGGGAAGTCGCGCAGCAGTGGTCCGTGGATGAGTTCGGACAGGGCTCCCGCGTACTCGACCCCGGTGGGTCCTCCGCCTACAATCGCGAAGGTCAGCAGGCGCTCCCGGGCCCCCGGCTCATCCGTATGTGCCGCAGCCTCGAACCGGGTCAGCACGTGATGGCGCAGAGGAATCGCGTCGTCCATCCAGCGAAGCGGGAAGGCGTGCTCGGCCGCACCGTCCACGCCGAAGTAGTGGGGCACGCTCCCGAGCCCGAGAACCAGTCGGTCATACTCGACGGCCCCGCGGTCCGTGAGTACGCAACGGCGCTCGAGGTCGAGCCCGGTCATCTCGGCCATGCGCACGTCGATGTTGGGCGAGCGCCTGAAGAGCGTGCGCACGGGATGCGCGATATCGGTTGGCACCAGTTCGGCGGCCGCGACCTGGTACAGCAACGGAAAGAACGTATGGTAGTTGTTCCGGTCGATCAGCACGACGTCGACGTCGGAGCCAGAGAGCGTCCGCGCCGCCCAAACGCCGCCGAAGCCGGCCCCGACGATCACCACGCGGGGAGTCGATCCGTCGGTTGCCACGGGGGCTCGGTTCACGCGAGTCCGGGTGGCTAAACGACCGGTAGGCCGGGCTCGACCGACTCCGCCCAGGAGAGAAGCCCCCCCGAGAGGTTGGTCACGGGACCGTAGCCGGCCGCGACGAGCTGCCGTGCCGCGCTCTGGCCTCGCTGGCCGCTCCGGCAGTACACCACCAATGGGGTCTCCTTGGGTACATCGCCCAAGCGATCGCCCAACTCCGCGAGTGGGATCAGCCTCGCCCCTCGATCTGCCAGGCTGCTCACAGCCCACTCCCACGGCTCCCGGACGTCGATCAGGTACGGAGGGGTCTCGGAATCCAAGAGCGCGGCGACCGACACGGCGTCGAGCTCCTCGAAGTCCTGCGCCGAATCACCCGAGCGCTCGGCGGCCGGCGTGACTCCGCAAAACAGCTCGTAATCGATCAGCCCGGTCTGTGTGGGCACATCGCCGCACACCGGACAATCCGGATTGCGCCGAAGCGCGATCTCACGCCACGTCATCTCTAGGGCGTCGAAGATCAGCAGGCGACCTGCAAGACCCACCCCTTTGCCGAGCAGGAGCTTGATTGTCTCCATGGCCTGCATCGACCCGATGATCCCCGGAAGCACCCCCAGCACGCCACCCTCGGCGCAGTTGGGCACGAGCCCTGGTGGCGGCGGCTCGCGAAACAGGCAGCGATAGCATGGCCCGCCCTCCGTGGCGAACACCGAGACCTGCCCCTCCCAGCGAAAGACGGACCCGTAGACGTTGGGAGTGCCCAGAAGCACGCAGGCGTCGTTGACGAGGTAGCGGGTCGGGAAGTTGTCCGTGCCGTCGACGACGACGTCGTACCCCTTCAGGATCTCGAGCGCATTCTCGGAGGTGAGACGCTCGGGGTGGCCGACGACCTCGACGTGCGGGTTGACGTCGTGGAGCCGGTCGGCGGCGCTGTCCAACTTGTGCCTTCCGACGTCTGCGGTACCGTGCAAGATCTGGCGCTGGAGGTTACTCGTGTCCACCTCGTCGAAGTCGACGATACCGATCGTGCCGACCCCCGCGGCAGCCAAGTATAGTGCCAGCGGCGACCCCAACCCCCCTACACCCACACAAAGCACTCGCCCAGCCTTGAGTTGGCGCTGCCCTTCGAGGCCGACCTCGGGCAACGCGATGTGCCTGGCATAGCGATGCAGCTCGCTGCGGGACAGCTCGGGACGATTCATGGTGGGTTGGTAAGAAGGTTACTGGCCCGGCGTCCCCCGCGCTCCCCCCTGCGCCACGATCTGGAAGTTGAGCGAGTCCTCCTCCAGACGCCGCACCAACTCCGCGTCCCGACCCGCCACTTTGGCGGCGTCTGCCAATTGGAGCGCCATCGCGAAGTACTGCATGGGAATATTCAGCGTGGAGCGGTCCTGCCAAATGGCTCGATCCCGAATGCCCCGGTATTCGTAGACGTTCTCATACAACTCGAGCGACCGGTCGATGTCGAACCAGATGCCACCGAAGTCGGCGCTGCCCTGCACCCAGTTGGCGGGGGTCGGCGCGTCGAGGGATCGCATCTCGAGCTTCACCGCTAGCCCGTGACGCACGCCCCACCGCTCGAGACCCAACTCGCCCATCATCCCTCCGGCCGAAGCGAAGTAGATCGGACGCTCGTCGATCGAGTCGTGAATGATCGAGAGCGCGAGCTGGTGCGAGCGGTCGAGGACCATGTCGGCAGGATAGCGCACGACGATTCCGGGGAAGGAAATCGACAGGTCCTCCTGCAGACGCACCGCGCCGACCCGATCCATCTGTTCGGCCGAAAGGTCGACGATGGACTCCGTGGGCACGTCGGGATCCGCGAACAGCCCCGGAACGAGGTCCGCATCGAAGATCCGCTGACGATCGGGGCGGGTCAGCGCCTGCAACTGCTTCGGGTACCACGTAGTCATCAGGTATTGACCGACGATGACCGTCACATCCTGACGGATGCCCTCGACCTCCTGCACGTACCAAAGCGGAAACGTGTCGTTGTCTCCGTTGGTGAAGAGCACGCCGTACGGCTCGACGCTCATCAACAGGTCGAACGCCCAGTCGCGGGCTGCGTAGTCCCCGGCGCGGGACGCCCAGCTCCAATTCATGATGAGGGGGATCACCGCGATGAGCAGGATCGGCGCCGCGGCAGCATACCTGCGAACGCCACCTGCCATGCCTGCGATCGTATGCCAGACCCAAGCCAGCCCCATACCCGCCAACGATCCCCACAGCAGGAAGCTGCCGACATAGAAGTAGTCCCGTTCGCGCACCTCGTGCTGCAACGAGTCGGTGATCTCCGGTGACAGCGAGTATCCGTACTTGAAGTTCAAGTTGATGACGAGCCCGATGGACAGGGTCGCCAAGAGCACGAGTAGGTAAGCGAAGATCGCCCGGTCCGCCTTCCAGACAGCGTACAGACCTAGCGCTCCCAACGCGCCGAAGAGTAGGGTGAAGGGGACCCTCGCCGTTCCGGGAAGCTCCGAGGCGTCGACGCCCCGCGCCCACTGCCAGTCGAAGTACTGCAAGTACATCGCCATCTGGGCTCGGAAGGGAGCCTTCCGCTGGGTGACCGGAGGCGTCTGGTACTGCTTGCGAGTCAGGTTGTCCGCCAACATCGGACAGCCCGACTTTCCGTTCGTGTAAATCGCTTGAGCGGCGCTGGCCACCGACTCACAGGTCGGAGCACCTTCGTTGATCACCGGATCGAGCGCGGCGCGCACCGGAAGCACGAAGTTGAACGACAATCCGAGAAGCACGAGCGGCACGACGCGCACGAGGAACGCCTTGCGGAACAGAACGCTCGGTGCGGTCATCAGAATGAAGATCCCGAGCGCCGGCGCCGGCAACACCGACATGAGGTGGTTCGTCGAACCGAGCGCCATCAAGAAGATCGCGAGCAGCAGGTATCGCTCGCCGCCGGCAACATGTTTCTGATCCCGCCAGCGGACCGCGAGCCAGCTCACGGCCGCGATGACGAGCACGCTGATCGTGTACACCTTCTCGTTCACCGTAGACTGGCCCCAAACGGTGAGCGCGGTGGCGCCGATGAGCGCCGCGGCAGCGGCACCCGCAAGCGCGAACCGTCGCGCGTCGAAGAAGCTCGAGAGCACCCGGTGCGCGACCAGAAACAGGAAGCCGGAGGCCGCCGCGCTGGTCACCGCAGCGAGCAGGTTGATGCGCACGGCGACGGGAAGACCGAGTGGTGCCAAGAGGAGGCTCCAGCTCCTGGCCAGCACGACGAAAAGCGGATTCCCCGGTGGGTGAGGGATTCCCAGGATGTGCGCCGTGGCGATGTACTCGCCAGCGTCCCAGAAGGCGATCGAGGGCGCCAGAGTGATCACGTATAGGGTGAGAAGACACGCGCTCACGATCGCGGCAGGACCGTACGGAGGTCGGTACTCGTGCATCTCGTCCTTCGGGGTCTTCACCCTTGACTATCCCCTCGCTGGAATGCCGTTGCGAGCGACGTCGGACAGCAACTCCAACGTGCGCTCGATGTCGTCCGGCCCATTGTAGATGTGAGTCGAGAGACGCATCCAACCGTAGTCGTACTCTCCGATCACGCGCGTCCGGATCTGTTCGGTGCGCGAAAGGTGACCCTGGAGCGCCAACGACTCCACCCCCTCCATCCGGAATGAGACGATCGCGGCACGCATACTGTTGTCCGCAGGTGTTGCGAGAGCGACCCCCGCAATCGACGCGAGGCCGTCCTGCAGCAATCCCTGCAGGTAGCGGACACGAGCCTCCACTCGATCCATGCCGATGGCCAGAAAGAACTCGGAGGCAGCCAACAGACCTGCCAACCGTGACTCGTCCATCGTGCCCATGTGGTTGAAGCGGTGCGCGCCCAGCGAGAGGTCGTCCCAGCCGCCGGAAGCGAGCGTGGGCCACAATCGTTCGCGCCACCCCTCGCTGAGGTACAGAAGGCCGGTCCCCTGAGGCGCGAGCAACCACTTGTGGGGCGAGCTGGCATAGAAGTCACCACCGAGCGCGGCCAGGTCGAGTTGGATCATGCCCGGCGGGTGCGCCCCGTCCACGACGAGCACGATGCCCCGTTCGGCACAACGGTTCGCGAGCTCGCGGATCGGCAGGATCGTGCCCGTCGTGAAGGTAAGGTGCGATACGCTCATCACACGGGTCCGGTCGGTGACCCCTGACCACACGGCTCTGAGCAGGTCGTCGGCAGAGCGGGCCGGGACGGGGAGCGACACCACGTGCAGGGAAAGCCCTTGGCGGGCCGTGACGAGCTTCCAAGGCTCGAGGCCACCGATGTGCTCGTGGTCGGTGGTGAGCACTTCGTCTCCGGGCTCCAGCTCGAGCCCATGCGCGACGAAGTTCATCGCCTCGGTCGTGTTCCGCGGGAAGACGAACCCGTCGGCGTCCCCACCCAGCAACGAGGAGAGCGACTGCTTGAGATCGTCCCACGCCACGCCAGGCGGGTACGTCATCGCTACGCGACGGATGTGCTCCGTCACCGCATCGACAACGACGTATGGAGACGGCCCCAGCGTGCCGTTGTTGAGGTAGATGCGGTCCGGCGGGATCAGGAACTGGGCCCGCACGAGGCCCCAAAAAGACTCATCCGTAGGTGCGCCGCCTGGGGCGAGCTGCCGTGCGAACGCTTCCACCGTCCTCGGCCACGTCAGCGTGGTTCCGCCCAGGACGGAGAGAAAGCTTCTACGGTCCAGAGGCATCGGTCCCAGAGCCGGCTAATTCTTCACCGCGATGAAGCTGATCTCGATCGACGCTCCCGCAACCAGGCCCCCCACGGCCACCGTTACCCGAGAGGGTGCCGCAAAGGCCTGGAAATAGGAACTGTACGCTTCGTTCATCTCGCCGTAGTCATCGATGTCGGCGAGGTAGACGACCGCGCGCACGGTGTTTTCGAGCGTCATCCCCAGCTCTTGGAGCAACTCCTCAAAGGAGCGCATGATGTTGTGCGTCTCCGCGGCGACGCGGCCGTCGGCCATAGACCGCGTCTCGCCGGACGCTCCGATCTTGCCGGAGAGCCAGTACATGTCGCCAACCTGGATCGCCGGGCTGAACGGCCGCCCCTGTTGGTTCTGATGCGCGATCCGAGGGCCGTCCTGAGCCGCAGCGGGGACCGCGACGAGCGTGGCCAGGAACGCAAAGAACAACGATGCACGCTTCACGGTGCTCCTCCATGATGTTGCTGGGGTTACCCAGCGGGGATGATGCTGGGCAGGAGCGCCGCGAGCAAGCCGGCCCTCTCATGGTACGTCATCCCTCCACCCGTCTACGTCGTCCGCCTGGTGGCCATGCGAGTCGGGTCGCGGGTAGCTTTCGCCATGGCAATCTCGTTTCCCCGAACCCTCCGGTACGCTCGGACCTGGCTGACAGGCCGGGATGAGCTGCTGCAGAACGAGGTCATGCTGGACCGCGACGGCACCACCGTTCCCGCTACCCTTCTGAGACCGCGGACCTCGGTCTCGCCGCTGCCCGGGTGGGTTGTCATGCATGGGATCACACGGGCCGGGCGGGCGCACGCCCAGTTGGTTCGCTTCGCGCGCGCGGTCGCCTCGACGGGCGCCGCCGTGATCATTCCTGAAGTGCCCGAATGGCGACAGCTCGATCTGGCACCACATCTGACGGCTCCTACCATCCGGAGCGCCATAGATTCCTTACGGACAACTCCAGACGTGCATGAGGGTCCATTCGGGCTGGTCGGATTCTCGTTTGGCGCGCCCCACACGGTGGCGGCGGCGGGAGACCCCACGCTCCGTGCCGACGTCGCGGGCGTGGTGGGCTTCGGAGGATACTGTGACCTCGGGCGGACGATCCACTTCATGATGACCGGCCAGCACGAGCACAACGGCGACGCGATCTCTCTCCGACCCGACCCGTACGGCCGCTGGATCGTGGCCGCGAACTACCTCACGGACGCCACCGGCTACGAGGGCACGGACGACGTGGCCGACGCACTCCGGCGACTCGCCGCCCTCGCTGGTGACACCGGGGCTCCGGCGTGGAGCCCGCAGTACGACCCGGCCAAGGTCCAGATGGGTGAGGGGCTCGCGCCCGATCGTCGCGAGCTCTTCGATCTGATCGCGCCACCCTCGGACAGGGAACCCGATGTCCAGGAGGGAGCCAAGCTCGCGTCGCTACTCACAGAGGGCGGAAAGCGCGCGCAGCCGCAAATGGATCCCATGGAGGCGCTGTCTAAGGTCGCGTGCCCAGTCCACATTCTTCATGGGCGATTCGACCATCTCATCCCATTCTCAGAAGGCCTCCGGCTCCGAGAGGCGTTGTCCCCCCAAGCGGAATCCTACGCGACGGTTACACGGCTATTCGGCCACTCCGCGCAGGATCCGTTTCCATCTCCGGTCCAGGCGATCCGCGAGATCCCGCTCCTCTTCGCCGCGCTGGGTCGGATCTTCGGCATGGTGTAACAGCCTCTAAGGCGAGGAAGCGGTGGGCAATCCTCTTCGAATCCGATCGAGCATCCCGCCGTCTATATTGCACACGTCCTTGAATCCCTCGGCCTGCAGCAGACTGGCTGCGATCCCCGACCGGTTTCCGCTGCTGCAATAGAGCAATACGGGCCGGTCGCGCGGAATCTCGTCGGTGCGATCACGCAGATACCCGAGATGCACGTGGTGTGCAGACGGGACATGCCCACCGTTCCACTCGGCGACGTTGCGCACGTCGAGCAGGAACGCGTTCTCTTCGCGCACCGCCCGGTCCGCGTCCGACCAGTCGATGACCGCGGTCGTCTCGAGTCCGCCGTGCTCGGTGCCCCAGCCGTCCAAGGCAGCTACGTCGAAGTACCCCTCGCATGCGTCGATGCCGATGAATGCCAGATCGCGCGCAGCCTCACGAGCCTGCTCCTCGCCGTCGGCGACGAGGTAGATCGGTCGGTCGTACGGCAGCAGCCAGCCGCACGAGGTGGGAAACGAGTTCGTGAGCGGCACGCTGATCGCGCCGGGAACGTGGCCGGCCGCGAAATCGGTCCGAGGGCGTACGTCGAGCACGACCTCGCCGTCCTCGACCAAGGGCGCGAACACGTCGGCGGCGATACGCCGCGGGACCGGTAGCTCATCGAGCAGCGCAGGACCGTCTCGGTTCATGCGCTTCATCTCGGCGAAGTAGACCGGCGGCTCCGGCTGGCCCTGGAGCACTTCGGAAACGAGGTCGTCCTCGGTCTCGCACTGAAACGCCCAGTTCGCGAGCTGCTCGTATCCCAGCGTGGTCGACGGCACAGAGCCGAGCGCCTTGCCACATGCGGAGCCAGCGCCGTGTCCCGGGAAGATCTGCAGGTACGGCGGCAGCTCGCGGAACCGCTGTAACGAACCGTACAACACGCGTGCACTCGCCTCCATCGTGCCGGCAAAGCCCGCGGCCGTCTCGAGCAAATCGGGGCGGCCGACGTCGCCCACGAAGAGGAAGTCCCCGGTCAGAACACACATCGGCTCGCTCGACGCAGCGCCGTCGGTGACCATGAACGAGATGTGTTCCGGCGTGTGCCCGGGTGTGTGTAGGATCTCGATCGTGACGTTGCCGAGCGTGATCTGATCACCATCGTGCACGAGGCGCGCGCCGTCTTCCTCCGCGAACCCGTACTGCCAGTCTTCGTCTCCCTCCCCGGAGAGAACCAGCTCGGCGCCCGTCCTCTTCGCGAGTTGGCGCGACCCCGACAGGTAGTCCGCGTGGATATGGGTCTCGGAGACATAGGTGATCTCCATGTCCTCTTCATCCGCTGCTCGCAGGTAGACCTCGGTATCGCGATGGGGATCGATGACGATCGCCTCTCCGGTCACCTGACACCCGATCATGTAGGACGCTTGGGCAAGCTTGACGTCGTAGAAGCGCTTCAGGAGCATGGTGAGTTCGGGCTCGAGTCGTTCCGGGTGGACGATGAGGGATGCCGGACAATAGCGAATTGGCGCTCAGGATTCTTGCTCCCTCGTGAACCCTCGGACATCTTCCCTGTCCCTTTGGCCCCTTCGGCGGCCCACACCTTTGGCGGCCCACACCATCGTGGGGAGCGAGATAACCATGCCGGTCTTCACGCGTATTCGGGACGGGGTGCTCGTCGTGACCGTCGACGGCGACTACACCCCCGACGAATTGAGTCGCGTCGGTGAGCTGGGGCTCGCCTCCGACGACGTACCGAGCCCGGTGGCCGTCTTGCTCGACATGAGCGGTGCGGCCGGCCTCGAGAAGAAGTCGCCGGACGACCTCAGACGCACCGGCGAGTTCTTCGGGGAGCGACAGGAGATCCTGACCTGCGTGGCGGTTCTGACGGCGTCCGACGTCGCATACGGTCTGCTGGGCAGCGGGGGTGCTTTCGCCGCCTCGACTGGGATTCCAAGTCGACCCTTCCTCGACCGCGCAGAAGCGATCGAATGGCTGAGAGAAGGTGGGCTTACCTAGCCTGCCCGCGCCCAGTCCCACCCCACGGTGCCGCTTTCGTGGAGCGCTCGCACCATAACGGCACCACCGGTCAGGAGGCCCACGAGTCTCGCCGAGCTCTCGGTGACCTGCTCCGTTCTCCAACCCATGTCGGTCTGCCACCGGACCTCGTAGCCCGAGATGCCCGACTCGGGTGAGGTTTCCCAGGTGGCGACGCCGTCCGTGACCACAAGCCCATCGATCCGCGCGGGGCTCGATGCGAGCAGCATGAGCGTCGCCACCGTGGTCTTCGAGACCTCCGCGACGAGCTGCTGGTTGATCGTTTCGAGGCGATCGTGCGACTGGTGGTAGTGCGGGTTACCGAGCACGGGGTACGACCCGATACCGCCTACGATGTCCCCGTACACCTCGTAGTATGCCGCGGCGTCCGTGCTCTTGTAGTAGAGCGCATCGTACGTGATCAGGTCGGAAAACCGGATCGCCGCCGCGTGCTGTATGTCGCGGATTCCCGGGTTCGAGTACCGGATCGTGTTGTCGAGCCGGTGGTCGTTCGTCCACCCGATCATGTCGTTGTTGAGCGCGCCGACGATGTGCTTTCCACTCTCGATCGCGCGACGCACATACTCGCGGCTACCCCATAGGCCCGCCTCCTCGCCCGTGAAGAACGCGAGCTCGATCGTGGCAGGCATCGGGTGGCCCCTGAGCACTCGCGCCGCCTCGAGCAGGGCTGTCGCCCCCGACGAGTTGTCGTCGGCTCCGGGACTCCGCTCGACCGAGTCGAAGTGACTGCTCGCGACGTAGACGAGCTCGGGATCGACCGTGCCCGGAATCCTTGCTACCACATTCGCCGTGCGAATACCGCGCGCATCGAACCACTGCAGCTCGGGCTCGTACCCGAAGCCGCGGAGTGCGTCGGCGTAGTACTCGATCGCCAACGCGTTCCCCGGCTGTGTGATGTGCTTGGAGCCGAGGGCGTACACGTCGCGAGCGTATTCATAGATCCGCGCCACAGAGACCGCGTCCGCGACCGGTGCCACCTGTGCCGCGATCGGCGCGAACGCGGCTTCTCCCCGCTCCCTCAGGCTCAGCTCCGCCGCCAGACTCTCCTCGAGACGCGCGCGCACGTTCGCGACCGTGACCCTCGAGTCGCGATCGACCAGGTAGACGCCGCGCTCGGGGGAGACTGTATCGCCGTCACGCTCGGAGACGATCAGCACCTTGGATCCGTCCGGGCTCGTCGCCCATTCGTACTCGGGGGCGATCGTGCGGATCGTGTTGTTATGGAAGAGCTTGAGCGGTGGCCCACCATCCAGATCGTAGACGTACGAGCGCATATGCCGACCCTCGCCTTTGGACGACAGGATGTGACTATCGTCGAGCCATCGGGGGTTTCGGTCGTGCTGGATCTCGTTCGAGATCGGACGCGGCGGCGCGCTACCGTCGGTCGCCGCGACGTAGATCTCCCAGTCTTCGAACGGCTGGATCTGGTACGCGACGTGACGCCCGTCGGGTGACACGACGGCATTGGAGATGGGCAGATCGGTCTGAACTACGACTCGGGATGCGGATTCCGTGAGCCGTGGCTTCAGCGGGACGGCCACGATCTCGATCTCCTGGGCCCGCCGCATGAACGTGAGCATCGAGCCATCGGCTGAGACGCTGGGCGAAACGGCGCCGTCGAACGTCGAGAGGCCGCCGTCCACCATGTCCCGGACGGCGAGTCCCGCGCTCGTCTGATACACGACGTAGCGGCCCCCGGCCGCGACGATCAGCCCTCCCTTCGACCCATCCGAGACATCGATCGCCTCTGCCCCGCTGCCCTCGCCGACGCGGTAGACGCCGACGTCGTCGGGCCGGTCGTGCGGGCTCGCGAGCACGTAGAGCACGTGCGTGTCCGGCGCGAAGCGCATCGAAACGGGCGCCAACCCAGCCAGGTCGACCTCGATCGTTCGACCCTGAGACCGGACGATGAGCGTCGCCGCCTTGGACTCTTCCCAAGCGGTCGCCGCAGCCGCCTGCGCTCGGGCCGTCCGACCGGACGCCTGCGCCTGCCGGGCGCGAGCCTCACGAACCGCCGGCGTGATCTCCACCCGCAGATACGCGAGGGCGCCGCGGATCCCGAGAGCGACGCCGCTGGCCGACAGTGTCTCGACGACCGAAGCGCTGGAGAGATCGACCACCTTCGTGACCGTCGTCCCGTCCTCGACCACTTCGAAGATGCCCGTCGACCCATCCGGAGCGATCGCGACGCGGGTGCCGTCGACCGCAACCTCCGTCACCTCGTACAGCTCACCGGTAAGCAGGGCGATCTCCTCGACGTGCTCGGCGCCGTCGCGACTGTTCAGGACCTCCAAGTAGGCCCGGAGCGCTTCCGGATAATCGCCCCGGTCCCACGCCAGGAATCCCTCGCGCAGCGTGGGGTGCTCGGGCATCGGAGGTTCCTGTGCGAGCGAAGGCGACGCCGAGATCGCGAGCAAGGCTGCGAGTGCGGAAAGCCGTCTGGTCATCGATTACCTGTCGTGGAGAGCGGTGGCGCTAGCCGCAGGAAGCCGGGGGGCCGAAGTTATCCGTACCGGAGATCGAGGTACATCCCGTGACGGGTGTCAACGCCCCGCACGGACAACAGGCGAACGAGCAAGGGGGATCTTGGGATGAGGACACGCAAGCACTACGCCCTGCTGGGCGCGAGCCTGTTAGCGAACTGTGGAAGCGTTCAGGATGCCTCTCCGGGTACGATCGCGTTTACGAACGTCAACGTCATTCCGATGGACAGAGAGACCGTACTCGCGAACCACACGGTCGTGGTAGTCGACGGCGTGATCACCGAGGTCGGCCCATCGAACGACATCGTGGTCGGGAACGGAGCGACGGTCATCGACGGCACGGGGCGCTACCTCACACCCGGGCTCGCCGAAATGCACGCGCACGTACCTCCTGGCGACAACCCCCCACGCGAAGCCGTAGAGGACATCCTCTTCCTCTACATCGCGAACGGGGTGACCACGATCCGGGGCATGCTCGGCTCGGAGTACCAGATTCCGCTTGCCGATGAGCTCGAGCGCGGCGAAGCGTTCGGACCGAACTTCTACGTCGCTGCGCCGTCGATCAACGGGAACTCGGCGCCCGATGCCGCGACCGCGGAGCGGCTCGTGCGCACGCACAAGGAACAGGGCTACGACCTTCAGAAGATCCATCCAGGAGTCTCCCTGGAGACCTGGGACCACATGGTCGAGGTCGCCCAGGAGGTCGGGCTGACCTTCGGTGGTCACGTGCCGGCCGACGTTGGGCTGGTGCACGCCATCGAGACGGGCATGTCCACGATCGATCACCTCGACGGCTACGTGCAGGCCATCGCCTCCGACGACGTTGTGTCGCAAGTGAACGCGGGACAGACCAGCCTTGGCGGACTCGTGAACGGCGTCGACGAGGAGAAGCTCGAGCAAATCGTCCAGCTCTCGCTCGAGCACGACGTTTACGTGGTCCCCACGATGTATCTGTGGGAAAACCTGTACGGGGCCCCGGATGTCGTAGCGCTCCTGTCACAGCCCGAGATGCAGTATGTCTCGCAAGGGCAGCGGGACGCGTGGCGCCGACAGGCAGCCGGTGGGCCCCGAGGCACACCCGCGGAGCTTGAAGCGTTCTTCGCGCTGCGGAAACGGATCCTGAAGGATCTCTCCGACGCCGGCGTCGGCATCCTCATGGGTACCGACTCGCCCCAGATGTTCAACGTGCCGGGCTTCGCGCTCCACCGTGAACTGAGGGTGGTCGCCGAATCGGGGATGTCGAACTACGAGATCCTCAGGAGTGGAACCGCGTCCGTGGGCAGGTACGTGGCCGACCACCTGGGCCTCGACGGAAACTTCGGAACCATCGCGGTCGGCCAGCGCGCGGACCTGGTCCTGCTCGGCGCAAACCCGCTCGACGACCTCGACAACCTCACCGATCGAGTGGGTGTGATGGTCCGCGGGCGCTGGGTCACTCGGGCGGACATCGATGCCGGCCTCGCGGCGTTGGCGGAGAAGCACGCGGGGGACATGCCCTAGCAGACACGATCAGATCTCCTGCGGCGCGCGGTCCGGGAACGGCACCGGAGGAGGGGGCAACGGATACGCACCGGGAAAGTCCTGCTCGACTTCCTTTTGCTTGCCGCTCCACGTCTCGATATCGATCCGGTACACGGCGGTGCGCGCAAGCTCTTCGTCGGTGGTCGGCCGGTAGTCCTCGCCGGCCGCGAGGTGCGGCGCGTACTTGTCGAGCAAGCTCTGCAGCGCGGCTTTCGCCTCTACGACGTCCTCCACCACGACGCCGGTTCCGAACGCCACGACGCCGGCATATTCGACGCTGAACTCTAGCGCCTCCGGCGCCGGCAGCCGCCGCCCCATCGCGGCCGCGCTGAAGGCGACCTTCTCGCGGCCGTCGAAGTTGTCGCGGGTGCGTCCCGTCCGGTGCGTGTGCAGATAGATGCAGTGCTTGTCTTCGTCATATACGAAGAGGTTCGAATTCAGAAACGGTTGCCCGTCGTCTCCCACGGCTCCTCCTTTCCCCGGTCCCGCCTCCGTAGCGCGCTCCGTGCGTCATCATTTCCCGCGTTGCGCTCTCCGACGTTCTCGGTCACGCCGAGCCTTCCATGTAGTCGGTCAGATAGTCGCGAGCGATGAGCTTCCGGTGCCACAGCTCGTGTCCGGCGATGATCCATGGGAAGCTTCGGACTGTGAAGTCATGGTCATTCGCGACTCCGGCGCGTGCCCCCGCATCCGCATCGAAGGTGGAGAACAAACGCACGTTTGCGCGCCGTAGAGCGGACCACTCATCGGCGAGGTCGTCGAGGGGGCGCTCGTGCGCGTTGTTGCGTCCGCCCCACTCCTCCTGGTCCATTCCCGGCAACTCGGCACCGTCCTGGCGCGCGAAGGTGAGGGCCCGGAACGCGAAGACCCGCTCGGTATCGATGAGGTGCCCGATCACTTCGCGCACGGACCACTTCCCTTCTGCGTAGCGGAAGGTCTCCCTTTCCGCCGGGACGCTGCTTAGCAGCTCGAGGGTGGTTTCCATCTGGCCTCGGAGTGTGTCGACGATGTCCCCGTCCGGGACGAGGTCCGTGTACCGCTTGTAGTACTCGTCGTGCTCATGGACCTCGGGGCGCGGAAGGCTACTCATCGGATCGTCGCCATCGACGGCGCGCGCTCCCGTTGCAGACGCCGCGCAATCGTCTCAGCCTCGTTCATCACACGAAGGAGGTTCTCACCAGCCAGTTTGGCGAGGTCTTCCTCGCTCCAGCCGCGGCGCGACAACTCAGCGAAGAGCGCCGGAAACGTGGAGACGTCCTCGAGCCCGACCGGTGTGGAGCTGATCCCATCGAAGTCGGATCCGATGCCCACGTGGTCCACGCCCGCAAGGTTGGCGATGTGGTCGATGTGGTCTGCCACTTCGGCGATCGTCGCCTCATCGCCCTCGGACACGAACGACGGCACGAAGGTCACCATCACGACTCCCCCGTTGTCGGGCAGCCGGCGCAGAACTTGGTCAGGCACGTTGCGCGGGTGGTCCCAGAGACCACGGGCCGCAGCGTGCGACCAGATGACCGGGGCCGTCGCCACATCGAGCGCGTCGTTCATCGTAGTCGGCGCCGTATGGGAGAGATCGACGAGCATGCCCATGCGGTTCATCTCGCGCACGACTTCCTCACCGAACGTGGTGAGGCCACCGTGTAGCTGCTCCCCGTTCGCGGCATCGGCCCAATCGAGTGTGCCATTGTGGGTGAGCGTCATATAGCGCACGCCCATCCTGTAGAAGGCCCGGAGCGCTCCGAGCGAATTCTCGATCGCGTGGCCGCCTTCCATGCCGAGCATCGAGGCGATCTTGCCCGACGCGAAGATGCGCCGCACGTCGGACGCGTCCAGGGCGAGCTCGAAAACGTCGGGGTATTTGGCGATGATCTGGAGCGCGATGTCGATCTGCTCGAGCTGTACCTTCGCGGCGCCTTCCTCGGTGGAGCCGAAGGGAGTGTAGACCGACCAGAACTGCCCGCCGACCCTGCCTGCGCGCAAGCGTTCGATGTCGGTGTGGAACGGCGTGCGCCCACGCAGGTCGTGTGCGTCGGCTTCGACATCGTGCGGCGCGACCTGGCTCCTCCGGATCGCCCAGGGCAGGTCGTTGTGGCCGTCGATGAGAGGTGTTGAAGAGAGCACCCGCAGCGCCGTCGCCATGTGGGGATCCTGCTGCGCGAGGAGGGATCCCGCGGTCAGCGTCAGTGCCGCGAGCAGAAGTACCAAGGAACGTCTCATGGTCAGTCTCGGAAGCCGGTTCATGGTTGATTCGGAGCCGTACGATCGCTCGCACCGCTGTTCGGCGGCAAGGCTTTCGCCATCGGCCTAGAAGGCGGCCAGATTGCGGCGTCTCATTTCCAGAAAACGAGGTCCCGATGTCTGTCCGCTCCAGCACCTTACTTACACGGCTCGATGGAGGACATCACCTTCCGGCACCTCATGAACCCCGCGCGGGGGCGGTCGCTGAGGATGGCGACGGAGCCGACACCATGAATCGGAGGGAGTTCGTGCGTCTCGCCGGGGGCGGGGCGATCGCGCCGGAGCTTCTTCGTTCCGTGGAGTGGGACCGCCTAACCGGCACGCGAAGTCAGCCGCCGTGGCCCGGGTACGATGAGGCCTTCGTGGTCGACGCGCTGGCAGGTCCGATCCAGTTCAATATCCCTCAGGGGTCCCTTCCGCTCGGAGACAACGCGCTCGACCACGTGCGTAGATCGGGCATCACCGCCGTGAACCTCACCGTCAACGCGAGCGCTAGTGACGCCGGGAGCGCCTTCGACAACACGCGCAAGCGAATCGCGGATTGGACGCGCGAGATCGAAGCACATCCGGCGTCGCTCGCTGGGGTCCGCGCCGTTGCCGACCTGCGGGATGCGAAAGCGAGCCAACGGCTCGGCCTGATTCTCGGGTTCCAGGACACGGTGCCGGTCGAAGATGACCTGGGGCGCATCGACGAGTTCTACGACCTCGGCGTGCGCATCATCCAACTCACGTACAACATCGCGAACAAGATCGGCTCGGGCTGCCTCGCCCCAGACGATGGCGGGCTGAGCGAGCTCGGCGTCGAGGCCGTCTCGCGCATGGACGAAAGGCGAGTGCTGATCGACCTCTCCCATTGCGGGCCACATACGACGCTCGACGGCATTCGGGCCTCAGAACGCCCCGTCTCGATCACCCACTCGGGATGCACCGCTGTCTTCGATCACCCCCGCAACAAGGACGACGCAACGCTACGGCTACTCGCCGAACGGGGCGGCGTGGTGGGGATCTACCTGATGCCGTTTCTGAACCCGAGCGGCCCCCCGTCAGGCGCACACGTGCTGGCCCACATCGGACACGCGCTGAACGTGTGCGGCGAAGACCACGTGGGCATCGGGAGCGACCAGGGCATCGTCCCGCTCGACGTGAGCGGGGACTTCGCAGCCCGGTTCGAGGCTGTTTCTCGGCAGCGCGCCGCAGCCGGCATCGCAGCACCGCGCGAGGATACGATTCCGTACGTGCCCGATCTGAACCATCCACGTCGACTCGAAACGATCGCGGACCGGATGGCCGCGCGCGGGCACCCGAGCCGGGTGATCGAGAAGGTGCTCGGAGCCAATTTCATGAGGCTCTTCGAGGAAGTCTGCGGCTAACCGGGTGGCAGCTTCCGGGCGGGCGCTCCCCCCCTCGCCTGCTCATACGCGCTGATGTCGTCCTCGTACCGAAGCGTAAGACCGATTCGGTCCAGTCCTTCCATGAGGCACATACGCCTGAAATCGTCGATCTCGAACGCGGTGGTCAGGTCACTCCCGTCGGCCACCGTACGAGTCTCCAGACTCACGGTGAGCTCGTACGGTGCGTGCTCCACCGCTCTCGCGAGGATCACGTCGATTTCGTCAGCGCCGAGCGCGATCGCGGCGATGCCGTTTTGGTCCGCGTTCTCCCGGAAGATGTCCGCAAAGCTCGGCGCGAGTACCGTCCGGAAGCCGTAGTCCCGCAGCGCCCAAGCGGCGTGCTCCCGCGAGGATCCACACCCGAAGTTGCGGCGCGTTACGAGAATCGACGCGCCTGCGTACTCGGGACGATTGAGGGCGAAGTCGGGACGGGGTGACCCGTCTTCGGAATAACGCCAGTCGTTGAAGAGGAACCGGCCGTACCCGGCCTTTTCGATTCGTTTCAGGAACTGTTTCGGAATGATCTGGTCGGTATCGATGTCGGCGCGGTCGAGCGGCGCGACGATTCCGGTGTGGGTGCGGAACGGCTCCATCACGCACTCCAGTTCCGGGGGTCGGTGAAGTGGCCGGCAACGGCAGTAGCAGCAGCCGTCGCGGGGCTCACGAGATGCGTGCGACCGCCCCTGCCCTGGCGGCCCTCGAAGTTGCGGTTCGACGTCGAAGCGCAGCGCTGCCCCGGATCCAGCGTATCCGGATTCATGCCCAAGCACATCGAGCAGCCGGCCTCACGCCAATCGAACCCCGCTTCTCTGAAGACCTTGTCGAGTCCCTCCGCCTCGGCCTGTCGCTTCACCGCGGCAGATCCGGGGACGACCATCGCATGCACGCTCTCGTGCACGCGGCGTCCGGAAAGCACCGCGGCGGCCTCTCGCAGATCCTCGACGCGGCCGTTGGTGCAAGATCCGATGAAGACCCGGTCGATGCTGATCGCTTCCATCGGCGTTCCGGCCTCGAGGTCCATGTAGACGAGCGCTCGGCGCGCCCCTTCCCGGGCGTCCGCATCGTCGATCAGCTCCGGGTCCGGGACCGATCCGGAGATCGACACGACCATGCCGGGATTCGTGCCCCACGTCACCTGCGGCTCGAAGCCGCTCACGTCGAGCACGACGGAACGATCGAACGTGGCTCCCTCATCGGTGGCGAGCGCGCGCCACTCTGGGATGAGCGACTCGAGCTCCTCATCAGTCGGGCCCATTTCGCGGCCTCTCAGGTACTCCCACGTCGTCTCATCCGGGGCGATCAGACCAGCACGCGCGCCCGCCTCGATCGACATGTTGCACACGGTCATCCGCTCCTCCATCGAGAGCGCGGCAATGACCGGACCGGTGTACTCAATCACGTGGCCCGCCGCGCCGGACACCCCGACCCGACCGATGATGGTGAGGATGAGGTCTTTGGCGGTCACGCCGTCAGGGCGCACCCCCTCCAGTCGGACCTCCATGGAGCGGGGCCGACGCTGCGGAATGCACTGCGTCGCGAACACGTGCTCCACCTCCGACGTGCCGATGCCGAACGACAGCGCCCCGAACGCGCCATGAGTCGACGTATGACTGTCGCCGCAGACGATGACCATGCCCGGTCGGGTGAGTCCGAGCTCAGGTCCGATGACGTGCACGATGCCCTGCCGCGGGTCGTCCACGTCCAGCAGGCGTATTCCGAAGCGGCCCGCGTTTTGACGCAGCGTGTCCATCTGCCGGCGGGCGACTAGATCGAGCACCGGAAGAGCGCGGTCCGTCGTAGGTACGTTGTGATCGACGGTCGCGATCGTCAGATCGGGCCGACGAACCGAGCGTCTCGCCGCGGCGAGGCCCTCGAAGGCCTGGGGCGAAGTGACCTCGTGAACGAGGTGCAAGTCCACGTACAGGAGATCCGGTTCTCCCTCACCCACCCGCACTAGGCTGCCGGCCCACACCTTGTCGAGCAGCGTGCGCGGGGAGCCTCCCGCTCCGGTAATGCTCACGTAATCAGCTCCTGGCCGTAGGCGGAGGCGAACCCCGCCAGCACCCGCGTGACAGCCGCCGTGACCTCCGGCCCGATACCGTCACCCGGCGGCGCAACCACTAAACACCCCATTGGTTCGCGGTACTCTCCAGGTGCGCTTCCTCCAGGACGCGCGCGGCGGCAGCCTTGTTCACAGCGTGCAAATATGCCAGGGCAGCCGCGTGCACAACGTCCGTGTGGGCGCCGCGCCCGGTGAACGTGTGCGCGTCGATCCGTGCATGAATCGAGACCTCTCCCACCGCGTCCCGTCCCGGTGTGGCGGAGCGGACGGTCAGATCGTCCAGGACGACCCGGAAGTCGAGCACCGATTCCATCGCCGCGAACGCGGCCATGATGGGGCCGTCACCGGAGCCGCTCGACTCCAAGCGAAGATCGTTGTCGGTTTCGATGACGACACTCGCCTGCGACACGTCGCCGCCACAGCGCACCTCGAGCGACGTGAGCCGGAACGCTTCCTTGACGTCCTCCATCACGCCGTGGTGCAGGATCGAGATCAGATCCTCGTCGAGCACGGTCTTCTTCCGTTGGGCGAGTGCCTTCAAATCCTCGGTGACGCGGTCCAGGTCCGCCCGCGTGAGCGTGTATCCGAGCGCCTCGTAGCGCGCCTCGACGCCGTGTCGACCGGAGTGCTTGCCGAGCACGAGCTCGGTACCCGGAGCGCCCACCAGCTCCGGAGTCATGATCTCGTACGTCCTCGGATCGCTCAGCACGCCATGCTGATGGATGCCGGCCTCGTGCGCGAACGCGTTTCGACCCACGATCGCTTTGTTGGGCTGCGGTTCGATTCCCGTCAGGTGCGCGAGCAGCCGGCTGGTTCGGTAGAGCCGCTCCGTGTTCACACCGGTCTCGTGTCCCAGCTCGTCGGCACGCACATGGAGGGCCATCACGATCTCCTCCAGCGCGGCGTTTCCCGCGCGCTCACCGATGCCATTCACGGTGCACTCGACCTGGCGGGCGCCCGCGGCGACTGCGGCAAGCGAGTTTGCGACGGCAAGGCCAAGGTCGTCGTGGCAGTGCGCGCTCAGGACCTGATCCGCGAGTCCCGGCACGCGCGCGAGTAGGGTGCCGAACATTCGGGACATCTCCGGGGGCATCGCGTAGCCCACCGTGTCGGGAATGTTGATGGTCGTGGCACCTGCCGAGACTGCCACCTCGATGACCTCGCAAAGGAAGTCGATGTCCGTCCGTGTGGCATCCTCGGCACTGAACTCCACGTCATCCATGAACGTTCGAGCGTAGGTGACAGCCTCCCCGGCACGCTCGATGCACTCTTCGCGCGAGATCCCAAGCTTGCGATCCAGGTGTATGTCCGACGTCGCGATGAAGGTGTGGATGCGCGCCTGCTGCGCCCGTTCGAGCACCTCAGCCGCCGCCTCGATGTCGCCGCGCGTGGTACGCGCGAGCGCCGTAATCACCGCCCCCGGCACCTCCACGGCGATCGCGCGGATCGATGCGGCGTCTTCCGGAGAGCTCGCCGCGAACCCAGCCTCGATCACGTCCACACCCAGGTCCACGATCTCGTGGGCCATCCTCAGCTTCTCCGCTGCGGTCAAAGTCGCGCCGGGTGACTGCTCCCCGTCTCGTAGCGTCGTGTCGAACACCGTGATGCGTGCCATCTGTCATTTCCGTTGAGGTGCGAAAATGAGGTGCGAAAAAAGCGGCGGGCCCTCCCCTGAGTGGAGAGGGCCCGCCGCCGCTCGGTTCGTTTTCGGTTCCGGCTATCCCGTACGAACGGCTGGCGCCCTCTCAGCAAACTCGTTAAAGAGCCCGATAAGTCGGAGCGAGCCGAGTAGGAGGAGGTTGAACGCCAGAATGTCGATCATCTGATCACCGAAGAGTGGCCCGGCGCTCCTGTTTGCAAGCCGCCGGTCGACTGAACCTAGTCTCGGCATTGTTACCGCCATCGCTGAGGGCCGTCAAGGGCCAATTGCCCCGTCCGGCCGCCACGCGGGGAACGTACCGAGCTCACGGACCACTGCCCCAAGCTGCCGTGCGTCTTCTGACGCATGGCTCGCATCCTCGGGATCTGCGTGGGTGAACTCGAGAATGAAACGATATGTCCAGGGCGACTCTCCGGGTCGTGACGCAACGTGCGTGAGGTCCAGGCCGCGGTCCACGAAGACACCGAGGAGCGCGTGTAGCGAACCGGGACGGTTTGGGACTTCAGCTACCCAGGCGGTCTTGAGCGGCAAGCGATCAGGGGCCTCGCCGACAGGGGACCGTTCGCCGATCGAGGCGTTGCCCGCGCCTTCGGAGGTCAGGAGAAAGAATCGCGTCTGGTTGTCGTCGCGGTCCTGAAGCTGCGTCCGTAGGACGTCGAGGCCGTAGCGCACGCCCGCAGCGCGCGAGGCGATAGCCGCCACAGTCGGCACCCCTGCGCTGGCGACCTCCTTGGCCGCGCCCGCCGTGTCGTACACGGCCTGCTCCAGGATGTCCGGGTGTGAGGCGAAGAAGCCTCGACACTGCGAGAGCGCTACGGGGTGGGAGCGCACTTCCTCCACGGAGTGGAGCGATGCGCCCGGCACACCGAGCAGGCAGTGCCGAATCGGGATGGCGACTTCGCCGACCACTCGGGTACCTCCTCCTGCCAAGACGTCGTACGCGGCCGCCACCGTGCCCGCCAGGGTGTTCTCTACGGGCAACACACCGGCATCGACAGTACCCTGCTCGACGGAGCGTACGACGGCGTCGAAACTCTGACACGGAACCGGATCGGCCTCGGGCACCAGCTCGTAAACGGCCTCCTCACTGAAGGCGCCGAGCTCGCCCTGGAAGCCTACTCGCTTGGAGCTAGGCAACTTGGAGCTAGGCAAGAGGACGCCTCAGAACGCCTTCCCGGCAATAGTCGATGACCGCCCAGAAGATCTGGCGTACCCCCTCCTCGGGAATTCCCTCAGCGCGTGCGACGTCGCCGGCTCTTCGGACGATTTCAGCCTCGCGCCTCGGGTCGAGCGGCAGCATGCCCATGTTCCTCTTCAGCGTGCCTACTTCCTCCGCGAGACGAAGTCGAGTGGCCAACGCTGTGACGAGGTAGCTGTCGACTCGATCAATCTGCTCGCGTAGCGACATCAGCGGTTCAGGACCGGCCTGCACGATGGGCCGGGATCGCTCCATGGTCTTGGTGTCCATTTCACTGCTCCATACGCGGAAAAAATGTGAAAAAACGTGGAAAAACGAATGGGGGAAATACAAAGGGCCCTCTCCACGAGTGGGAGAGGGCCCCGGGCCGAAGCCTCGGATACTCGGTGGCTACATCACAGTCTACACGTGCGCACACACCTCTCCCGCCAAGTGGTGAGGCCCATAAATCGGGCGACGTGCGAATGCGTGACGGTCGTGGTCATCGCTTCCGAAGATTCGAGTTTCCCGAACGCTGATCGTGGCGGGGCCGGAGGTTCGAGTCAAGCCTACCCGTCCTCCGAGGCAGTCGGCTGCGCCTCGAGCAGCTTCTGATCGAACAGCTGAGCGTTCTTCAGCCGATGCACCTCCGACGTCAGGACTTCGACCTGCTCCATGAGATCTTCCATCTTCGCTCGGTTCTCCGAAGAGTTGGTGAAGCCGGACGCGCGCAGTTCCCGCGCGAGCGTCTCGATGAACGGCTTGCCGCCCCAGGCGCAGCATCATGATGACGGTCAAGCCCGTGATCGGGACGAGCACCACCATCACACCGAAGATCGGTATCAGTACCTCGATGCCCATTACCTGCCTCCCATGATTCGTTCAATCTCCTCGACCGTACGAGGTGCACTCGCAGAGAGGTTCTCGTACCCGTCCTCGGTGACGAGGATCACGTCCTCGATCATGATCGCGATGTCGAGCTCGGGGGCGTACAACTTCGGTTCGACGGTAAACACCATGCCGGGCTCGAGCGGTGTGCTGTAGTCACGCCCGTCGGTCGCCTCGAGACCGACGTGGTGACCGATGTCCCGCACACCTAGACCGGCGACTGCCGTGTACCTCGTCAGGCCCTTCCCCTGGGTGAGGTAGTGCGTCGGCGACGGCATCAGGCCCCACACGCGGTCGGCGCCCATGCGGTCGATGTCCTCGTTCGCCTCCAGCCCGTGATTCTGGTAGACGGTGGCGGCCGCCCGGATCACTTCGAGAATCGTCCCGCCGGGTCGGACCGCAGCGATCGCGGCCTGCTGAGCCTCGAGCACGATTTCGTAGAGGCGCCGCTGCTCGTCGGTGAAGCGGCCCGAAACCGGAAAGGTCCGACAGATGTCCGAACCGTACATCGCCCATTCGGCTGCGCCGTAGTCGATGAACACCAGGTCCCCATCCTGCATGACCCGATTCACCGAGTTGTAGTTCTCCGAACGGATCGTGAACAGTGAGACGGCGTCGGGGCCCGAAGCGACGATCGGGACGAAAGCCGCGCGCGGTGACCCGCTGCGCTTCCACGCCCACTCCATGATGCCCGCAACCTCGAGATCGTTCATGCCCGGCTCGATCCTGCGCATGGCTTCGAGCAGGCCCTGAGCGCTGACCTCGGCGGCGCGCCTGAGCGCATCGATCTCGTAACTGTCCTTGATGACGCGCATACGTTCGATCGCCGGTGTCGCGTCCTGCAACACCCGGCCTCCGAGCGACTCGGAGACGGAAGCCTCGAGCTGTTGCCGGAGCGTGAGCGGAGCGTCTAGGCCCGGCGGCGCGTACAGGCTCGCCGTCTCCTTGGCGAAGAACACCTCCCCCGCAGTCGCAGTGACCGCGCGCAACTCCGCGGCGAAGTCGTCGAGTGGGTACGTCTCCGCAATACCGGTCGCTGCTTCCGCGAACTCACCCGGTTCGAGCCGACGGATCAGCCGGTTCCAAGCCGCGTCGAGCAGGCGCGGGTCCTGAAACGAGTACTGCGCACCCGCGAACTCACGGTGTGCCGGTAGGAAGAGCTGGTCCCGGACCCCACCCTCACCGTCCGGCGAGATCACGAGGATCGCATAAGGGGACTCCACCCCGGTCAGATAGAAGAAGTTCGGCTCCTGCTTTTTTTCTCCACCGGCCCGGATCATGTACTCGGACGGGACGATGACCGGCGATTGCAGCAGATCGAGGAGTCGGGCGCGCCTCTCGGCGTATACCTCGGGGGGAAACGCGACGTCGGATTGGGCGGCGACGTGCGAGGCACCCATCACGGCGCTTCCTACCAGCAGGACCAACGCCGCTCGTACAGAAGGGTCGGGGCTACGGATCATCGGCTTCAGACCTGGTTGGTGTGTGCTCGACCTTTGCTCATTCCCTAGTCCGGCCCTAGTCCGGGCGACGCAACCCGAGTCCCTTGATCTTCCGATGCAGTGTGCGGTCGGAAACGCCGAGTAGCTCAGAGGCGCGGCCTTGATGCCACCCAGTTCGCTCGAGCGCCCGCTCGATCGCCACCGCTTCGAGGCGCTCGAGGTTCAACGACGGCAGTTGCGCCGCCGCAGGAGCCTCTTCCCCCGACCCGGCTTCGGGGTCCAAGAGGGACGAGCCCAGATCGGTCGCCCGGATCGTCGTGCCGTGACACAAGAGCGCGGCCCGCTCGATAACGTTGCGGAGCTCTCGAGCGTTGCCGGGCCACGAATAGTTCTCCAGCATGGCCACCGCGTCAGCGGCGATCGTCCAGTCCTCGGCATCGCTCGGCCTGACCTCGGCGAGGAAGTGAAGCGCGAGCACCGAGATGTCGCCAGGGCGATCTCTGAGCGGAGGCAGCTCGAGCACGATCGCGTTGATCCGGTAAAAGAGGTCGCCCCGGAACGCCCCTTCGTCGACCAGCCTTTGCAGCGGACGGTTCGTAGCGGACACCAGCCGAAAGTTCGTAGGCAACTCCTTCACCCCTCCGACACGCCGAAACACCTTGGACTCGAGGACCCTCAGCAGCTTCGCCTGGAGGGACAATTCGAGATCCCCGACCTCGTCCAGGAAAAGGGTGCCACCGTGGCTGAGCTCGATCAGGCCCATCTTCCTCGAGATCGCACCTGTGAACGCTCCCTTCTCGTGTCCGAACAGCTCGGACTCAGCGAGGGACTCGGCAACCGCCGCGCAGTTGAGCGCGACGAGTGGCTCGGCGTGCCGTCCCGAAAGCCGGTGAAGTTCGCGCGCAATGAGCTCCTTCCCCGTTCCCGACTCCCCGACGATGAGCACCGAGACGTCGGAGGGCGCGATCCGCGCCACCAATTGGAGCAGGTCCTTCACCTGCTGGTCTTCCGTCACGATGCGCACGCCCCCGGCGTCGCGGGTGACGACCGCCTCCAGCCGCTCCGTCCTCGAAAAGACTCGTTGCGCGCGCGCCGCCTTCCATACGACCGTGATCAGTCGGTCCCGATCGACGGGCTTCTCGAGGAAATCGAAAGCGCCGAGTTTCATCGCTCGGGTCGCAGTCTCGACCGTGCCTCGCCCTGACACGAAGACCACCTGTGGCCGGCTGGGGTCACCAGCCACGGCCTCCAAGACCTCGAGACCGTCGAGGCCGGGCATGCTCAGGTCGAGAAGCGCAACGTCGAAGAGCTGTTCGCGGAGCGCCGTGAGCGCGCTCCGGCCGTCGGCCACGGTGGTCACGACATGGCGCGCGCCCTCCGCATGCTGGAGGAGTTGCTCGATGAGTACACGCTGGTCTTCTTCGTCGTCGGCGACCAAGACCGAGATGAGGGGCTCGTCGGACTGGGACATGCTCCAACTCTCTCCTCCACCCGCGCCACCCGCAATGGGTCAAGCAAAAAAAACCCCGCGGAGTGATCCGCGGGGCCCGGCGGGGCCACCCTCTAAGGGGGGGGCGTGGCACCACCGTATGGGGGCATTCGGGTTGCGGGGCCGCACCCTGGGGGGGTGTTCGCTTCGCTTTCGCTCGTCTTCCGGCGGTAGCCGAGGAGGACCCGCAAGCCGTCTGCACCTCAGTTGGCCGCTATATAAGGCAAAGCCAATGCCAAACTCGTATTGATGCCGTAACTCGTTATACAGAAACGCATTACAGAGACTACACCCCGAAACAGGAGCGTAGTCCGCACAGGACAAGTTGGCCGATTCGGACGTAGTGGCCGGACAGATTGTCCGGAGCGCGCTAGATCAGTCGGCCCCTGCCGTGAGCCTGGAGCTGCGCGAACGCCGAAAGAGAAGATGCCGCAGGCCGGCGTGTTCGATCTCGCCATCCGGGAGGAAGGAGCATTTCTCCAAGACACGGCGTGAGGCGAGGTTGGTCGGCAGCGTGAACCCGACGAGGGATTCCAGCCGCACCTCGTTGAACGCGACGCGAACCACTTCACGAGCGATCTCGGTCGCGACTCCACGGCCCCAAAGGCTAGGGGCAACGCCGTAGAACAGCTCCACCATCGGACCCGAACCAATATCCAGACTGCGCAGCCCGGCACGCGCCACGAAGGTGCCATTCTCGGGGTCCCGAAACACCCAGGTCCCGAAGCCGTGTTCCTCCCAATGCGCGAGGTGACGATCGAAGAGCTCGGAGGACTCAGCCGCAAGCCAGACTCTGCCGTCCGCCGACAGCGTCGACATCACCGTGGGGTCGGCGTAGAAGCTCTGGAAGTCTGGGAGATCGTGTGCCTGGATCCGGCTGGCGACGAAACGATCGGTACGGAAGAGGTCCGGGACGTCAGGCAATGGCTCGCTTCCGGGCACGGTTCACAGAGAACACAACTAGTCGTGTATCGGATGCCGTGTTACATCGTGCACGCAAGCCGCCGGTGCGACAAGGGGAGATGTGACCCGGATACCTGCGCGTGCCGCAGACCGGTTGGACCTAACCTCCCTGACGCCAAACATGTCTCCAGCTCCAGCCAAGACGATGACGACCCAGTCCCGACTCCCCTCGATGCTCGCCGTCGGTGCCATCACGTGCGGAGTGGCGTTGGCCTGCTGCGCACATCTCCAGGCGCAGGAGTTCAGCCCGCCCGATCCCTCTAGCATCGACGCCGGAGAGGTGCACCGCATCATCTCAGTGCTCGCCGACGACGACATGCGCGGCAGGCGGGCCTTCACCGAGGACGCGGAACGGGCGGCGGCGTTTCTGGCACGTGAATTCGAGGCTGCCGGACTCGAACCGCTCGGGGGCCTGCAGAGTTATCTCCAGCACTTCGCCGTGTACTCGCTCCAGACCGAGTCGTCTCGGGTCGTCGTCGATGGGGTGACACTAGGAGCGGACCAGGTCATGGTTCGGGCGGCCGAGGCTTCTCTGAGCTGGTCCACGGGTGATGCCCCGGTCGTGGTGGTGGGCCCGGAGGACAGCCCCCAAGAAAAGGTCTTCCCCTTACTTCAGGGCGGCGGGAATGCGCTGGTGCTCATGCACCCTCAGCACCAGGGCATGTTCACCAACCTGGCTCGCTTTTTCGGCGGCGCGAGCCGAAGCCTGGAGGCGGGGGCCGGCGGCGCGCTGGTCCTCGCCCTGGTGGACGCCTCCGCGGACGCCACCTACGAGGTCGAGGCGTCCGCAACGATCAGGGAGGAGCCTCTGATGAACGTCGTCGGCATGATCCCCGGCCGACGCAACGATGAGTTCGTCCTATTTTCGGCCCACTATGACCACATCGGCATCCGTCCGCCCGTGGACGGCGACTCGATCGCGAACGGCGCGAACGATGACGCCTCTGGCACCACTGCGGTCGTGATCCTGGCCCGCTACTTCGCCCAGCGCGGTACGCCAGAGCGGACGCTGCTCTTCGCAGCGTTCACGGCGGAGGAAGGCGGCGGCTACGGATCGAGGTACTTCTCGACGCAGCTCGACCCGGACCAGGTCGTCGCAATGTTCAATATCGAGATGATAGGGAAGCCCGCCGTCGAAGGTCCGAACACCGCATGGATCACGGGTTTCGAGCGCTCCAGCTTCGGGGAGCTCCTTCAGGAGGCGGTGGCGGGCACCGAGTACTCTTTCTATCCGGATCCGTACCCGGACCAGAACCTCTTCTATCGGTCCGACAACGCGACGCTCGCCCGGCTCGGGGTGCCGGCGCACTCCATCTCGACCACACCGATCGATGTGGACCGCGACTACCACCGGGTGAGCGACCACGTCGAGACGTTGGACATGGCGCACCTGACCAACACCATCCGTGCCATCGCCATGGGTGCCGAGCGCATCGTCGCGGGGGACGCCACGCCCACGCGAGTGGACCCTGCCACGGTGAATTGAAGGCGCGCTACCTCTCAGGGCTATCGCGATGTTGGCGCTCAGCTGATCGGCCTCGGCGCCGCGCGTTCGAACGCAACCGATCCGCCGACCACCGGCAACTCGATCGTCGTACCTTCCAGATCGACCGTGAGCTCCGTGCCGGGTTGCGGCCAGAGGGTGAACTCGCGATCGCTCGAAAAGATCATCAGCCCGATGCGCTGACCGGCAGGAATCACCTGGTCATCCGGCTGGAGGTCGAACTCCAGCTCGACGAATTCACCCGAAACGAGCGGCGCGCTCGCGCGCAGCGACTCCGAGTTCTGCGGGTCGGCCCAACCGCGTGTGATGATGTTGTCCGTGATCGCACCGTCCTCCGCCCAAGGCAGGGAGACCAGCCAAACGGAGAGATTGGCCGCGGGCCGATTCGCCGCTACGCGGATCTTCACCGAGGCGAGGCCCGACAGGTGGACCGCTTCGGTGAGCTCGGGCGTCGCGTACAAGAGTCGGTGCGTGGACCGCTCTGCGCTCGCGAGGGCGGCGCCGTCGAAAGCGACGTCGTCGACCAGCTCGGCGTGCCCTTGACTTACGCCCGGCTCCATCGACAGTGAGCCCACTCCCGTCCCATCCCCGGCCAAATAGAGACGGACACCGGCCGCGTCGGGGTGGGGATAGTCCGGGTACGGCGTCGGGTCGGTGGCCTCGTCTCCCTCGCGCACGATCCACGCCTTGGGGTCCTGCTCCACGCCGTTCTCCACGCCGTACAGATATCGGGTAAACCACCGATTCATCCGCTCGAGCGGCGGTGGGCCACCGTGACCACCCTGGTGATAGAAAATCTGCACGGGCACGCCGCGCTCCTTGAGCGCCTGCGAGATCCGGTAGCTGTGCTCGGGCATGACGTTCCAATCGTTGAAGCCGTGCGCCATGAGCAGCGCGGCCTTCACTCCGTCGATGTGATTCAGATAGTCCCGCTCCGCCCAGAAGTCGTTGTAGTCACCCGTCTTCCGGTCTTGGCTGGCGTTCATGTCCCCCTCACGGACGGTGCGAATGCAGTAGTCGCGCCGATTGGGGTTGCCGCTGTGGATGAAGTCGAAGAGCACGTCGACGTCCTCGCCGAGATATCCACCCGGCGAACGAACGAGTCCGTACGAGCGGTAGTAGTGGTAGTAGGAAGTGTTCGGCGAAATCGGGATGATCGCTTCCAACCCGTCCACCCCGGTCGTCGCCGCCGCGAGCGTCAGCGTGCCGCTGTAGGACGTGCCGGTCATTCCCACCTTGCCGCTCGACCACTCGGCGGTCACCTCGTCACCGCCGTCTACCGACGTGAAGCCGCGAGCCCGCCCGTTGAGCCAGTCGATTACCGCCTTGGGCGCCAGCGACTCGTTCTCGCCGCCGACGGTCGGGCATCCTTGGGACTGCCCGGTCCCCGGCGACTGGGAGTGAACTACCGCGAAGCCGCGCGGCACCCATGTAGCGACGTGGGAATTCGAGATGACCGGCTGCTCAGCGAGGTGCCGGATGCTCGGCATAGGCGTCCGCACCGGTGACTCTTCGCCCACTTCCTGCCTGACGTCCCAGAAGTACTGGGGGTTCGCACCGCCCACGCCCGAGTAGTAGGGGCTCGACTCGTAGACGACCGGTACGCGGAGACCCTCGGTGTCGGTCTGAATCGGGCGCGTGACATCGACATGCACTCGGTCGAGCTGGCCGTCCCCGTCCGAGTCGAACGAAGTCTCGACCCATAGGTCGTGGCGGATCCACTGCGACGAGTCGGAGAAGGCCGGCACGACCTGAGCCTGGCCGTCGATGAAGATCGGGACGGTCTGGGTGGGGCCTCGCACGACCTCGCCACCCTTCATGACCAGAACGACGTCGCGCAGCGCGCCGATGTCCGTGGCGGGGTTGCCCTGCACCGCGACCAGGTCGGCCAGAAGCCCGGGCGCGATCCTCCCTCGGTCATCGAGCTCGAAGATGTCGGCGTTTCCGGACGTAGCCGCCCGCAGCGCCGCAAGCGGCGTCATGCCATACTCCACCATCAGCTCCAACTCCCGCACGTTGTCCCCGTGCGGGTAGACGCCGACGTCACCGCCAAAGCACATGTGAACGCCCGATCTCAGGGCGAGGGCAAACGATGCCCTTTTCCTGTGGAGGCGCTCTGGCTCTGGGTCCACGCCTTTGCGCCAACCGCCGTACTGGCTGATAGCGTCCCCTGCGGCGAGCGTGGGGCAGAATCCGACGCCCTGCTCGGCCATGAGAGCAAAGATCTCGGGCGTCCCGCCATCACCGTGTTCGATGGTTCGCACGCCGGCGCGTATCGCCCGCACCATCCCCTCGGGGGTGGATGCATGTGCGGCGACCCGCCGGCCCGAGCTCTCCGCGACCTCCACCACGAGCCGCAGCTCCTGCTCGGTATAGGTCGGCCGCGCCTGACCGTTCGGGCCCCAACGATAGTCCGCATAGACCTTCACCCAGTCGGCCCCCCGACCGATCTGATCCCGCGTCGCGCGTATCAGGTCATCGTGCCCGTCGGCCTCCTCGGCTCCCTTCGGGAAGCGCCACTCTGGCGCTCCCTTCGGGTTGTAGCTGCCCGTCGCGACCAGAGCCGGTCCGGCCACGAGCATGCGGGGTCCAGGCACCACACCCTTTTCTATGGCCTGCTTGAGCCCGACGTCCGCGTATCCGGCTCCTTCGCTGCCGAGGTCGCGGACGGTGGTTACGCCGGCCATGAGCGTGGCGCGCGCGTGCACCGTGGCGCGAGCGACGCGTTCCGCGTGGGACTCGAGCAGCACCTGGTCCGTCCAGGACGTCTCGTTGTAGGGGTGGAGGAGGAGGTGACTGTGCCCCTCGATGAGGCCAGGCACGAGCGTCGTACCGCTCAGCACGATCTCCGCCGCACCGGCCGGGGTCGCGACCGAGGGTCCCACCTCCACGATGCGCCCGCCCTGTACGAGCACCGACCAGCCCTCATGGAGCTGCTCACCGTCGAAGAGACGGTCCGGGCGCAGGACAACGGCTTGCTGCGCCTCGAGCGCTGTGGAAACAGCCAGAGTGGCGAGAAGTACGACGATGGGCCGACGCATGGCGTCTCCTTGTGATCTTGCTGAGAAAATGATCTTGCTGAGCAAATGATCTTGCAGTGAAAGGCGAGCCGGGAAAGTGACGCCAACGACGGCGATCGGGCCAGCGGGCACCATGGCGCGATAACGCTACCGCAAAAGACTGGCGAACGACGCCGGTGCGCCGTAACAATGGCGCCCCATGTGGCGCAACCTCCTATTACTCCACCGCTATCTCGGAATCGCGGTCGGTCTCGTCGTCGCGGCCTGGTGCCTGTCCGGCGTCGTCATGATGTACGTTCCCTACCCGGAACTCGGCAGAAGCGAAGAGCTGCGCGCGCTCGACCCGCTGAACCTGGATGGCTGCTGTACGACGGCGCGCGGCTCTGGGTCTCCCGATCTCCTGGTGTCCCTCGAAGTCATCGATCACTTCGTGCTGGAGATGTCCGCGGATCGTCTGGTTGTGCGTCTCGTCACGCACGAGCAGGGCGCGCACCATATCGACCTGACCGAAGGCGAGGTCATTCGCAACGTCTCCGTGGAGCGGGCCGAACAGATTGCCCTGGCCTTCGGGCAGCGACTCGAGCTCGGCGGCGAGGTGGAGTACCGGGGTGCGATCGAACGGGACCAGTGGACCGTTCAATCGATGTACCACCCTCATCGTCCGTTGTACCACTTCGCCGCTGGGGACGACGCGTCGACGGAGTGGTATGTGTCGAGCAAGACCGGCCAGGTGGTACTGGTGACGACTGGAAGCCAGCGTTTTTGGAACCGACTAGGGGCCGTCGTCCACTGGCTCTATCCCACCATCCTCCGCCAGCATGCGGCAGCGTGGAATCAGACAGTCGTCTGGGTATCAGTGCTGGGACTGTTCCTGACTCTGACCGGCGTTGTCGTCGGGATAGGGCAACTACGAATCCGTACGAGCGGCCGCCGATCACCGTACCGCGGGTTGGCCCTGTGGCATCACTATGCTGGGTTGATCTTCGGACTGCTCACGCTGACCTGGCTCTTCAGCGGGCTGATGTCGATGAACCCCTGGGGCGCTCTGGAGGGCCGTAGCTACCGGGCCGAGCGCAGCCGGCTGCAAGGTCCGGGATTGAGCGGGCAGCAGCTTCGTGACTACATGACGTCCCTGAGGGGTCTCACGCTTCCCGAGCATACCGTTCGCCTGGAGGGCTCTGTCTTCCTCGGGCGACCCTACTTGCTGGCATGGAGTGCGGACGGCTCCGCTACCCGCCTGAGTGCCGAGTCGTTTCGGCCGGAGGAGCTGGCAGAAGCGGATTTTCGGGAGGCGGCGCGCAGCTTGCGCCCCGACGCGTACATCGCCGATGAGGGTTGGCTGCTTCAGGAAGACGCCTACTACTACAGCCACCACAACGAGCGTGATTTTCCCGTCTATCGCGTGCGCTACGAAGATGGAGAACATTTATACCTCGATGCCGTGAGTGGTGCGTTCCTCCACGGTGCGGACCAGGGTCGACGCAGGTATCGATGGTTCTTCAGCGCCCTGCACAGTGGCGATTTTTCCCCGCTACTTCGGTCCCGGCCGCTGTGGGACGTAGTCATGCTGCTTCTGCTGAGCGGTGTGACCGTGGGAGCGGTGTCAGGCGTCGTGCTGGCGAAACGTCGCTTGTTTGGCTCCCGTCGCTAAGCGCCGGCACCCTCCGGGAATAGGCGCCTCAGTCCTTCACCGCTGGCGCTGCACACGCCCCGCTCGGTAATCAGCCCGGTCACCAGGTGCCGGGGTGTGACGTCGAAACCGTAGTTCGCGGCTCGGGTGTGCTCCGGCGCGATCCGCACGGCGCCAACCACGTCGTCAGGCCCCAAGCCACGCACGCTGATGACCTCCGCGGCATCGCGCTGCTCGATGGGGATGAGCGAGGCGTCTTCGGTCTGCCAGTCGATGCTCGGCGACGGCACCGCGACGTAGAAGGGCACGTCGTTGTCCGCCGCCGCGAGAGCCAGAGGATACGTACCGATCTTGTTCGTCACGTCTCCGGAAGCGGTGGTCCGGTCCGTGCCCACGATCACGACGTCGACTTCACCCTTGCGCATGAGGTGCGCGGCGGCGCTGTCGGGGATGAGCGTATGCGGGACACCGTGCTGCCCGAGCTCCCATGCGGTGAGCGCCGCGCCCTGGAGGCGGGGCCTCGTCTCGTCGACCCACACGTGGACGTCCAGCCCGTCGTCGTAGGCCCTGTACATGGGAGCAGTGGCGGTTCCCCAATCGACGGTGGCGAGCCAGCCGGCATTGCAGTGCGTAAGGATGTTCAGCGGGCGTCCCGTCGTGCCGGCCCCGAGCTCGCGGAGTACTGCGAGACCGTGGCCGCCAATGGCCCGGTTCAACTCGACATCCTCATCGCTCAGCGATGCAGCGGCTCGGTACGCCGCATCCGCACGCCCCTCGGGGGAGAGTTCCCGGACAGCCTCGCCCACACGATGCAACGCCCACCGGAGGTTCACCGCTGTCGGCCGCGTCGCTGAGAGCCGTTCAACGGCGTCCTCGAGCGATGCATCGGAGGGGTCGGCTCGCATGGCTAGTGCGACTCCATACGCCGCGGCAGCGCCGATGAGCGGTGCGCCGCGGACGACCATGGTCCGGATCGCCCGCACCACGTCATCCGCGGACTCCAGTCGGAGGAGCTGGAACCGGTGTGGAAGCACCGTCTGGTCGATGACGCGGACACCCCACCCGTCCTCGTCCACAAAGATCGTGCGGTACGGAACGCCCCCGACCTTCACGGTTCCACCGGTCCCTCGTGTACCGGCTCAGGACGATCACGTTCGCGCTCGACCACGCACACGAACCCGAGACAGTCTGTGTCGTGTGCTTCGAATCGGTGCACCTCGTGGGGAGCCACGTAGACCACGTCCAAGGGACGAATCTCCTCGATATGGTCTCCGAGCCGCACCGTGCCGCGCCCTTTCACCACCATGACGGCGTGCGCATGAGCGTGTCGCTCCAGAGAGGAATAACCGCCCGGCGCAACCTCGAAGTACCTCACCTCGAAGGCCAGGTCGGGCTCGGCGCCCCGACCACCCAAGAGGGTGTGGCGGACCACGCCGAAAAACGGGCCTTCTCCGTCCTTGTAGCGCCGTGCGTCAATGCCGGCCCACCCGGCATCCGTGGCATGGATCACCCGAGACCCGCTCACGACCGCGCACCGGAAGGCGTCGCGGCCAGCGCAGCCTCCACCAGGCGGCGCGTGGCCCCGAACAGGTCGTCCTGCGCCAGCAGACTTCCGCCGATGAGGAGCATCGTATCCGGCCCGTACCGCTCGAGCCACGAGCCGGCGTCGGCGTCGTCGACCCCGCCCGCGGGAGCTGGCGCAGCCGCACGATGGCGACCGAGCGGGGCACGTAGTCGCGCGTTGATGGCCTCGCACTCCTCGACGGGCCATGCGAAGCGTCCGCCCGCGTTCACGTACACGACGATGTCGGCACCGGCTACGCGATACAGGGTGCCGTAGAGCACGTCCGGAGCGATTCCCTCGCCCCTGCCCGGAGCGGCCTGGCTATGCGTCGGATGCGCCATGATCGCGAGCGGACGAGGGCCGCTCGCGATGGTGCGCATGACGTCGAGACCCATCAAGCTCGGGCACACCATGACGCCCGAACACCCCACGGCGACGACGTGGTCGAGCCGCTCCTCGAGTCGGTCCACGGGCCCGGTGACGTTCGGAAAATAGGCGGTACGTCCCCCGGTGTCGGCATTCGCCGCGGCCACCGCGGTGCCGACTGCCGTCACCCTGTCGAGGAACGGCGCCGGGCTCTGATCCACCAGTCCGTGGTCGTCCTTGATCGCGTCCACGCCGGCGCGCGTGAACGTCGTGGCGAGGTCGGCCAGCTCCTGACAGCTCCGCCCTATCGGCTTGATGGCGGCGCTAACCAGAGGCCGGCCGCCCTCCGCCCCGACCATCTCGCGTAGGCCCTCGATGCCGTAGCGTGGTCCGGGCAACGCCTCCAGCACTTCTGCCGGCAAGATCAAGTCGACGAGACGCACGCCGTTCATGAGCGATACGTTGCCATACGCTACATTGACGACCTGCAACAGCTCGGTCCCCGTGACCTCGAGCGCGTAGGAGATCGTGGCGTCGAAGCCGTCCTCAGGGAGCGCTGCGATGTCGTCCACCTGGCCGAGCAGCCGTCCTTCGAGCGTGCCGCCCACAACGCCGGGAGGCACCTCGAGCGTCTGCTCCCGTGCGATGGCCCGCGCGATCTCCGTCGCCGCGTCGTACGTGGGACACCGAAGCCGATAGGTGGCTACAAGCCGGCCGGGCTGTTGGGGCTCGATCATCTGCTACAGGTCTCGTCGGTATCGTGGATCGATTCGTGCATCGCCATCCAGGATAGCAGGACCCAGGGCGCCCCTGCCACTCAGCACCGGCTGACTCGCAGGTCGAGTCCCGAGACCGATTGCGCCCGCAGGAAGACCAGCCGAGAATAGAGCCCTCCTTCCCCCGTCTCCTTCCCCTGTCTCCGTCCCAGGCTACGACTATGCTACGGCGCTTCTCCTCTCTCGGGGTCACGCGAATCCTGCTCACCGTACTTTCGGTCCTCCTCTCCGGATGCGCAGAGGACAGTGCGTCGTCCGGATCTGCGGGGCGCGGGATCCTCATCGAAGGCGCGCTGGTGCTCGACGGTACGGGCGCTGAAGGCGTGGTGACCGACGTGCGCGTACAGAACGGCCGGATCGAGGCCGTCGGAGAACTGAGCGCCTCCGAGGGGGAGCTCGTCATCGACGCGACCGGCCTCGTCCTGGCTCCCGGATTCATCGACACACACAGTCACCATGACGGGGGTCTGCTCGACAACCGAGATGCGCTGGCCGCTCTCAGTCAGGGGATCACCACCATCGTCGTGGGCCAGGACGGCGGCTCTCGCTTCCCGCTGAGTGACTTCTTCCAGGAGCTGGAAGACACGCCACCCGCGGTCAACGTCGCCTCGTATGTGGGGCACGCCGTGGTGCGCACGGCGGTCCTGGGCGACGACTACCGACGGTCAGCGACCGCGCTCGAGGTCCAGGCGATGCAAGAGGTGCTTCGCGGCGAACTGAGTGCGGGAGCGCTGGGGCTCTCCACGGGCCTGGAGTACGACGTCGGGCTCGATGCGACCACGGACGAGATCGTAGCCCTCGCCCGCGAAGCCGCGGCGGTGGGCGGCCGGTACATCAGCCACATGCGGAGCGAAGACCGACACCTCTTGGAGTCGATCGAGGAGATCATCCGGATCGGCCGAGAAGCCGACATCCCGGTGCAGATCTCTCACTTGAAGCTCGCGATGAAGAGCCTCTGGGGGCGAAGCCCCGAGATTCTCGCGCGTCTCGACAGGGCGCGGGAAGAGGGGGTCGACATCACCGCGGACGTCTATCCCTACGAGTTCTGGCAATCCACGATGACCGTGCTCTTCCCGGAGCGGGACTTCGACAACCGCGCGACCGTCCAGTTCGTGCTCGACGAGCTCGCGCCTCCCGAAGGGATGTTCATCGCGCGCTACGACGCCGAGCCGTCCTACGTCGGGCTGTCACTCGAGCGCATCGCCGAGCTCCGCGGAGAAGACCCGACGACGACCTACATGGCGCTGATCGCCGAATCCCAAGCCCTGGCGAAGCAGACCGGCCGGGGGACCGAGAGCATCATCGCGCACAGCATGCATCCCGACGACATCGCCACGCTCCTCTCCTGGCCCCACACGAACGTCTCGAGCGACGGAGGTCTGGCGGGGCGGCACCCTCGCGGTTTCGGAGCGTTCACACGCGTCCTGCGTGAGCACGTTCGCGAGACCGGACACCTGTCGTTACCCGACGCCATACGCAAGATGACCAGCGCGTCCGCCGAGCATGTGGGCATTCTCGAGCGCGGTACGATCCGGCCCGGCGCCTACGCCGACCTGGTTCTGTTCGACCCTGAAACCGTGGCGGACCGCGCCACCTCCGATGACCCGAACGAGCCGTCGGTTGGAATCGACCGGGTGCTGGTGAACGGAACCATCGTCTACGAGAACGGCCACGTGACCGACGCCCGGCCCGGGCTCGTGATCCGGAGGAACGACCGATGAACAGACTCGTTGCGGCTGTCCTGGCCCTCTGCTGCGTCCCTCTCGTCGCGGGCATGTCCCATTCCCGACCAGACCCGAGCTCCTCGGCACCCGACTGGGAGGCCGTGGACGAGATCTTCGCGGCGTACGACCACACGGACACACCGGGCTGTGCGCTCGGGGTCGTGCAGGGCGGTGAGCTCGTCTACGCGCGCGGGTACGGGATGGCGAACCTCGACTACGGGATCGCGATCACGCCGCAGTCCGTCTTCCGGACTGGCTCGCTCGCAAAGCAGTTCACCGCCGCGGTGATCGCCATCGCCGCGAGGGACGGGGCGCTATCGCTCGACGACCCGGTCAGGAAATGGATCCCGACGCTTCCGACCTATCCATCGGACCCGACGATCGGGCACATGGTGCATCATACCAGCGGACTTCGCGACTACCTGACCCTGATGTCCCTCAAGGGCCTGCGCGGCGACGATTTCTATACGGACGCGGAAGTCCGCGAAGTGGTATCGCGTCAGCGTGAGCTCAACTTCACTCCGGGGGCCGAGTACCTATACTCGAACTCCGGATACTTCCTGCTCGGCCAGATCATCCGTGAAGCCACCGGGATGTCGCTCCGTGAGTACGCTCAGGAGAAGATCTTCGGACCTCTGGGCATGACCCACTCACACTTCCACGACGACCACAATCATGTCGTCCGGAGTCGGGCCACAGGCTACGCGCCCGAGGACGATGGCTACCGGATCTCGATGACTACGCTCGACATGGTCGGCGACGGTGGAGTGTTCACCTCGATCGAGGATCTCGTCCATTGGGTGAACTCTCTCAACGACGACAGCCTCGACGACGGGCTTACTCCTCTCCTGGAGACTCGAGGAATCCTCAACACCGGTGACACGATCCCGTACGCCTTCGGCCAGACCCACGGGGAGTACCGGGGACTCCGGACCGTAGGGCACGGCGGCGCCTTCGTGGGCTTTCGGGCAAACATCACCCGATTCCCGGAGCAGGGCACGTCATTCATGACGATCTGCAACCGCGCGGACGCCGTCCCTGGGCAGTTGACCCGCCGCGTCGCCGATGTCGTGCTGGCCGAACACCTCGGTCCGCGCGCCGCACAGACCCCTCGCGGTTCCGGAGCTGCGCCCGCTCCAGAGCCGGGTCCCGTGACGAACGTCGACGACTACGTCGGGAGCTACTACAGCCCCGAACTGGACGTCGAGTATGTGCTTTCCCGGAATGAGGAGGCGCTACGCCTCCGGGTCGGGCAGGGAATCGACGGCGAGCTACTCCGGGTTTCTGAAGACACGCTCGTTTTCCGTGGCCGGACGTTCCGCTTCAGCCGCGATCAGGGTCGGGTCACCGGGTTCGAGGTAGACGCCGGAAGGGTGCAACACGTTGCGTTCGTTCGGGAGGAGTCGGGCCGGTGACAGGCAGGTAGACCGCCCCCCCCTCGGCCTACAGCCAACCCCCGCGAAACTTTCTTACCACCGCCTCCGTCTGGATCACGGTCTACAAAGTGGACCGCATGACGGGAGAGAGGTCGTGGCACGCAAGTCGTTTCTCGGAGAGTTCGAGCAGATGGTCCTGCTGGCCATCCTGCGGCGGGGTGAAAACGCCAACGCGCTCGAGATCCGCCGTGAGTTGGAAGAGAGCGCCCACCGCAAGGTCGCCAAGGGCGCCTTTTACACGACGCTCGATCGGCTCGAGAAGAAGAAGTACCTGACCTGGACCGCGCGCACGGTCGCCGAGGGGCGTAGCGGGCTGCCGCAGCGTCACTTCAAGGTCACGCGCCAGGGCATCGCAGAGCTGCAGAAGTCGCGTGAGGCGCTCCACAACCTCTGGCAGGGTCTCGACGGGGTCTGGGAGGCCCGGTGAGCGACATGCGGCAGGCGCCTCCGCGCCTCGCGGACGCTCTTCTCGAACGCTGGCTGCCGGCCGGGGTGCTGGGCATGAGCATCCTCGGCGACCTGCACCAGGAGTACGAGGAGCTAACAGGCGCTGAGGCGCTCCGCTTCCCTCGCCTCTGGTACTGGCGATCCGCCCTATCCCTCAGCGCGTGCTATGCGCTGCTCGCACTCAAGAACTGGCTTCTGACACCGGCCTCCGGTGAATCGATCGTAGTGGAGATGATGATGACGATGATGGCGGACCTTCGCTTCGCGTTCAGGATGTTGCTCAAGACGCCCCTGCTCTCGCTGATCGCGATCGTGACGATCGGGCTCGGTGTGGGGCTCACCACGCACACCTTCAGCTCGGTGTACGGGTCGATCCTGCGCGGGCTACCAGTGCCCGGTGAAGACCGCCTCATGCACGTCGACGCGAACCGCCTCGAGCTGGGCATCCCGTCAATGGACATCGCGCTCCACGACTACCTCGATCTCCGTGAGCAGCAGACATCCTTCGAGGACCTCGCTTCGTTTCGCCAGGTAACGGCGAACCTCGCTGGCGAGGACGGGGCGCCTGAGCGGTTCGCCGGAGCCTTCGTGAGCGCGAACGCGCTCTCGAGCCTGGGAGTGCTGCCCGAGTTGGGCCGCACTTTCCTACCGGGAGAGGACACCTTCGGTGCCGCCCCGCTCGTGGTCCTGGGCTACCACGTCTGGATGAACCGCTTCGGCGGTGATCGTGGAGTTCTGGGGAGGACGATCCCGGTGAACGGCCAGCTGACCGAGATCGTCGGAGTGATGCCCGAAGGGTTCCGTTTCCCCTTCCGCGAAGACGTGTGGATCACGCACCGCCAGGATACGTCGGTGCCGCGGGGCGAGGGACAGGACCTGAACGTCTTCGGCAAGCTGAAGGAAGGCACGAGCGAGGAGACGGCCCGCGCCGAGCTCAATGCGATCGCAGCACGCCTCGCCGAGGCGTACCCCGAGTCCAATGAGGGCATCGGCATGGGCCTGCAGCCGTTCGAGGAACGCTTCATGCCTCCCGAGATCCGCGCCATCATGTGGGTCATGCTCACCGCGACGTTCGGTGTCCTGCTCATCGCGTGCGCCAACGTGGCCAACCTCTTGCTGGCCAGAGCTTCGATGCGCTCGAAAGAGGTCGCGGTCCGGATCGCGATGGGCGCGGGCCGCCTTCGCGTGATCCGACAGCTCATGGTGGAGTCCTTGTTGCTGGCCTTCTTGGGTGGTCTTCTCGGCCTCGGCTTGAGCGCCTTCGGCGTCTATCTGTTCAATGCGGCGATCGCGAACATCGTCCGGCCCTACTGGATCGATATCCGCATGGATCTGCCGGTGCTTGTGTTCTCCCTGATCGTTACCGCGGTCGCTACGGTCGCAGCCGGCGTGTTTCCCGCTGTGCGAGCGTCGGGCGTCAAGATCGGAGATGTGCTCAAGGACGAGACGCGCGGCTCGTCGAGCCTGCGCCTGGGCCGCTTCAGCTCTGCGCTGGTCATCACGGAGATCGCGGTATCGTGCGGCCTGTTGATCGGCGCCGGTTTCATGATCAAGAGTGTCATCAACGTCGGCAACGTCGAGCTCGGATTCGAAACCGAGAACGTGATGACGGGCAGAGTGACGCTGTTCGACACCGACTATCCGGACGCCGAAAGCCGCGATCAGTTCTTCCAAGCGCTCAAGGAGCGTCTCGAGTCAGAGCCCGGCGTCGCCTCGGCAGCCCTCGCGGTCAGTCTGCCGGGCCTTGGAGGCGGGCGGTACTACATGGCGGTCGAGGGCGAGGCATACGCTACCGACCGCGACTATCCCATCGCCCACGGCACCGTCGTCAGCGAGGATCTCTTCGCCACACTGGGAGTCGATCTCACGGAGGGACGGGACTTCAATGCGCTCGAGACCACCATCGGCGGCGACGACGTGGTGATTGTCAACGAGAGCTTCGTCGACCGGTTCCTGGATGGCGGCCCCGCGCTCGGCAGACGCGTGCGATTGGGTATCTCGACCTCCGAGCGCCCCTGGATGACGATCATCGGGGTCGTGCCGGACATGCATGTCGGGGGCGGCGTAGGGGGCATCGGGGACGACAAGATCAGTCCAGTGCACGTATACATGGCCAAAGGCTCGCTCGATTACTCGTCGTTCTCGTTCGTGGTTCGCACGCGGACCGGCGCTCCCGACATCGCTGGCCGTGTCCGCGCGATCATCTCCGAGCTCGACCCCAACCTGCCGGTGTACGAGCTTCAGCCGCTGGGGGGCGCGCTCGAGCAGGCGACCTGGGCGTTCGCGCTGTTCGGCTCCCTTTTCACGATCTTCGGAATCGCGGCGCTGTTCCTCGCCAGCGTGGGGCTGTATGGAGTGATGGCCTTCTCCGTCAGCCAGCGCCGCCAGGAGATGGGCGTGCGCATGGCGCTGGGGGCGGAGCGCGGCGCCATCATGAGGCTGGTGCTCCGCAAGGGCGCGGTCCAACTCGGGATTGGGACGGTCGTTGGAATCGCGTTGGGCGCCGGTATGGGTCAGCCACTCAAGTTCGTGCTCTACGGCGTGGAGACCGGCGACCCGGTCGTGTACGGCAGTGTCGTCGTGACGCTCGTCGCGGCGGGGCTGGTCGCCTGCATTCTGCCGGCGCGGACCGCGACGCGCACCGATCCGGTGGTGGCGATGCGCTCCGGTTGACGCTCCGGCTCAACGCTTCAGATAGGTCTCCGTCTGGCGCTCGACGATCTCCACGAGATTCCCCATTGCAACCGAGACGTCGATGAGATGTAGACCCCACACAGCGCTCACCTGGCCGCCGATGACCAGGTCGCCGGGGATGTCATCGGCGCGAGCGTCGTCGGGATCCCCCTGCACCGTCACCTCGAGATACGAGTACCCGTTCTTCTGCACGCACTCGCCACGGACCAGGCCGGGAGTCCTCACGAACTCGGTCTCGATGGTCTTGGCGGGCTCCGTCCACTGGGTGGGTGACGGCACGCCCAAGATACTTCCGCCAAAATAGGCATCGAGCTCACCGGGTCCGCCACCTAGGGCGGCGGGATTGGTGCACCCGGCCACCATGCCGTCCCCCTCCGCCAAACCGAAGAAGCTCTGCTGGGGCGGAACGGTGGAACGGAAGGTCATGTAGGTGATCGCGCAGCCGATCTGGTCGGCCGAGCGGCACAGAGGCATGTGGTCGAACGAACCGCCGACGTCCTCGCCCTCAGGCACCGCCACGCTGCCCCCGAGCAGAAACGCAGAGATGATCCGATCCTGTACGGGTTGCCCGTCGATCTCGGCTGAGATCATTTGCACGAGCACGCCCGTACCCTGCGAATGCCCCATCAGGATGACGCCGCGTCCGTCGTTGTCGTGCTCGAGATAGTGATTCCAGGCGTCAACTACGTCGTTGTACCCCAGCGTCGTATCCATCTCCATCGAGCCGCCCGAAATGCGCGAGGTGAGAGCGGCCAAGGTCATCGACCGGTACATCGGTGCGAACAGGCGACATTTCGAGGCGAAGCGGGCCAGCTGCGAGCGCACGACTCCGTTCTCTCCGGGTCCGGGCACCATGTCGCTGTTTCCCGTCTGGTCGCGGGAGACCGTCGGGTAGACGTAGAAGCAGTCGACCGGCGCATCCGGATCGGCCGCCCACGCTTCGCTCGTCAACGAGCCGTCCGGCGCGACCACTGTCGTGGTCAGGTCGAGCGCGCAAGCGTCGTCGCGACCGGGCAGGCACAGCCAGTTTGCGGGATCGCCGTAGTCGTTCGAGGCGGGAGCGGCCCCGGCCGATTGGGCGAGAAGCGAGGGACCGCTGGCGAGCAAGGAACCGAACGCCACAACGAAAGCCGGGAGGTAGAGTCTGCGTCGACGCATGATTCACCTGATCTCACTTGGGTTCGCCCCGGATCGTTCCGGGAGGTCGGTAATACTGGGGCAGGTCCCCGCACTCCGCGAGTCGCCGGGCTGGTATTGGCCGTATGTGGGCACCCGCCTCAGGCGTTACGTAGCGACTGACCGCTCGCACTCCTATTCTGCGTGCCCATGCGGAGCTACGCAGTCCTCACATTCCTGAGCGCGCTCCTGCTGTTCATGGTGCAGCCGCTCATGGCCCGTGCCGTCCTCCCGTGGTTCGGGGGGGCGGCGTCGGTGTGGACCACGAGCCTGCTCTTCTACCAGACACTGCTCTTCGGCGGGTACGCGTACGCATACCTCGGACGACGTCTCGGAGTGCGGCGGCAAGCGGTGCTGCACCTGTCGCTCGTAGCCCTCTCGCTTTTTCTGCTTCCAGTGACGCCCGCCGAAGCGTTCAAGCCCACAGGACCGGAGTCGCCGACCTGGAAGCTGCTCGGACTGCTCATGGCGTCGGTCGGGGCTCCGTACTTGCTGTTGGCGGGGACCACACCCCTGCTGCACGACTGGTTCGGTCGGGGAACGCCGAACCGCTCTCCCTACCGCCTCTATGCCGTGTCCAATGCGGGCTCGCTGCTCGCGCTCTTCCTGTATCCCACGGTGGTCGAGCCGCTCATGGCAGTGCGGCGCCAGGGAGTCGCCTGGTCGTGGGTGTACGGAGCCTTCGCGCTCGGGCTCGCGGGGCTGGTTTGGCGCATCGCCGAGCTCCCCGCAACCGAGGGATCGACGACTCGCGCCGCGTCTGGGCAGTCGACGCCCGCTCCCTCCCGGGGCGAGCTTCTCTTCTGGGCTGCCCTCGCCGCTTGCGGGACCGGGCTGCTCATGGCGATCACGAACATGATCACCATGGACATTGCATCGGTCCCGTTGCTGTGGGTGGTCCCGCTCGCTCTCTACCTGACGACGTTCGTCCTGGCATTCGGGGGGGCATACCGGCGGACCACCTGGGGCGCGTTCCTGGTGCTAGGCTTGGGGGCGACGGCGCTGCTCTGGGCCGGCGGCTTCGCGCTTCCGGTTCTCATCCAGATCCTGCTCGGATGCGGAGTCCTGGTCGCGGGGTGCATGGTCTGCCACGGGGAATTGGCAAGAACCGCCCCGCACGCCGAACACCTCACCGTGTTCTACCTCACGATGGCCGGCGGTGGGGCACTCGGTGGGCTGGCGGTCGCGATCCTGGCACCCGCCGTGCTCTCGGACTTCTACGAGTTCCCCGGCTTCGTGCTGCTCGCCTACGCGCTGCTGCTCGTCGCGATGCGGAGAGATCCGGACTCGGTATTGCGTGGGCGCGCGGCCTCTGCAGCCGGGATCTCGTTGTTGGCGGTGGGCGTCGTGGCTGCCGCCGGCTTCGTGCTTCCTACGCTGCGCACGATGGACGGGACGATCGCGACGGAGCGCAACTTCTACGGCGTGCTCCGCGTGCAGGACCGGCCCGCAGGAATCCTGTCGGACATGCGGGTTCTGCGGCACGGCCGCATCTTCCACGGCGCGCAATATTTGGACGCCGAGCGCGCAGCGCTACCGACGGCGTACTTCACGTCGGGGAGCGGCGCGGCACAGGCCATTCGCAGCCATCCCCGTCGTCGCTCCGGGGAGGCGCTGAGCGTCGGAGTGATCGGTCTGGGGGTGGGCACGCTCGCGGTGTGGAGCCGGCCCGGGGACACCTTCCGCTTCTACGAGATCAACCCTGCCGCCGAGCGTCTCGCGCGCGAGTACTTCACGTTCCTCCGCGACGCGGCGGCAGAGGTCGAGATCGTGCTCGGGGATGGCCGCATCATGCTCGAGCAAGAGCTGGCCGCAGCGACCGGCAGGCCCCGGTACGACGTCCTGATCATCGACGCGTTCTCCGGAGATGCCGTGCCGGTGCACCTGCTCACGCTCGAGTCGCTCGAGCTGTACAGGCGTGCCTTGGCCCCAGGTGGCGTGCTGGTACTCCAGATCACGAACCGCCACGTCGACCTGGAGCGTGTCGTGCGTGGGCTAGCAGACGCCGCAGGTCTACAGGCTCTGCGTTTGGACCAGGCCCCGCTCGAGGGCAGCGGGGGTATCCGCAACGCTTGGATGTGGCTCGCGGCCGAGGGGACACCAGCTCCGGAAGGCGCCAACGTAACCGATCCCACTCAAGCCACCCCGGTCCTTTGGACGGACGACTTCAGCAACCTGATCGGGGTCCTACGATAGGCGTGCTCCAACGATCCCTGTCCGTCCGATGATCAGCGACGAATGACGCGCACGACGCGTCCCTGCGCATCCACCCCTATCTTCGGCCCGATCCAGATGTCATTGCGCAGATCGATGACCAGCCCCTGTCGGCGCGCGGCCGCCGCACCGATGAGGGGAAGGGTGAACGGATCGGCTTGCGTTACGTCGACGCGGTAGCCCACGTCGGCGAGCGATTGGATCGAGATCGCGCTCAACGGTTCAAGGCCGGCGTCCAGCTCGGGCGTCATGAGCTCGAAGAAGAGTACGGATTCCCGCCAATGGCCGTCCGCCCTTCCCGCTTCGCCGTCGTTCTCGACCGGGACCTTCTCGCCTCCGGTGTAGCCAGTTCCTCCGGCGGCGTCGAACGCGGCAATCGCGAGGGGGCCCACAAAATGTGTGTCCGCACCGGGATTCCCGACAGAAGGGTTGCGGATCAGCTCGGCGCGCGGCCACATCGTTCCGATGCCCAGCACATGACCCATCTCGTGGAGGATCACGCTTGTCAGCGTCCCGTTCAATTCGAGTTGGCTCAGGTCGGCGGTGTCGAACTCCATGAACCCGACCACAGGTAGCCCGCTCGCGACACGGAAGGTACAGAAGGATGCGCTCCCCAAAACGTTCCCGGGTCCGTCGATCGAGTCGAGGCGCACGTAGATCCTGATGTCGTCTACGATGTCGCTGATCGCGGGCAGCCATTGCACACCACACGCGCCGGCGTCTTGGGGTTGGTTCTCGAAGGAGATGTCGAAGATGTCGAAGGGGAGAATGCTCTCCCAGCGCGTGGCCGCGGTCGTGAAGGCGTCGTTCTGCACGCTCGTCGGAGTGTCGAGGAACACGAGCTCGATATCGTACGGCAGCACCTCGAGACCCGTAGTCACGCTCAGCGTGCCACCCGAAAATGCCTCGAAGGCGTGGATCAGGATGTGGTAGGTACCGGGCAAGGCGGCGTTGATGCGACACGACTCGTGCGAGTGGCACTCGTACCCGTCGCGCGTCGCGGGTCGGTCTCCATGTTGTACGTACATGTCCACGTGGCCGTCGGGACCGCTGGCGTACGTGAAGTCGATCGAGCCGTCTTCCGCGGTGAGCTCGAAGGCGAACAGCAGCTCGACGTTCAAGGCGGCTCCAATGCCAGTGATGGGCGTCCCGGCCACTAGCGCGGTCTGGGCGGAAACCGCCACGGACTGCACGGACGTGTTGTTGTTTTCGTCGGACTCGGTGACCGCCCCATTGGCATCGACCACCACGCTGAGCGCACGCACGCCCATGGCGAACGGTCCGGCCGTGAACGCCACGTTCTCGGTCACGGAGGGCGCGATCGGGCCGACCGTCTGCGTCGCGGCCTCCACGCCATCCACGAGGAGCTGAACCGAGAAGGAGACCCCTGTCGTGGCCGTGCCACTATTGGTGACGGACACCGTGACCGTCACCGTCTCGAGCGTCGTCGGGTTGACCGGGCTGACCGAGAGCGCTCCGACCACCAGATCCGGCGTGGGGACCACGGCCGTCGCCGTGAATACGACCGCAGGGAATCCGCCTGCGGTCACCGTCAGCGCGGCGGCCCCGATCCCCGATCCCATCGTCCAGATGCTCTGGGCTGTTCCGTCTGAGCCGGTCGTAACAGTGGCAGCACTCACGGTGCCACCACCCCCCGTGACCGCGAACGTGACCTCAACGTCCGGGACGCCGTTGCCGAACTCGTCCTGAACCTGAACCACGATCGTATCGGAGAGCGGCTGGTCGACCGCGCCGCTCTGGAGATCCCCCGAGGACTTCACGAGGGTTGCCGCCGCCGCCGCTAACCCCGTCGCAGAGACTTGGAGCAGTGGGGACGTCCCGCCCGCCACGGAAACGTCGAGCCGCTGGAGCCCGGCGGTTGCGCCGAGCGTCCAGGTTGTCGAGGCGAGTCCCTGGGCATCGGTCGCGACCGTCGAGTCACCGACCGCCCCACCGCCCGAGCTGACGACGAATTCCAAGTTCGCGCCCTCGACAACCGTTCCTCCCGCGTCTTCGGCGCGGACGACCACGGCTTGCCCGAGCGCCTGCCCCACCGTAGCGCTCTGGTCGTCGCCGGAAACGATCGCGAGCTGCGTGGCAGCCTGCTGTACAGTGACGGCCACCGTGCCGGACAGGCTACCCGAGGTGGCGGTCACGGTCGCGGTTCCGTTTTGAACCGCGGTCACGAGGCCCACGGCGTCGATCGTGGCCACTGAGGGATTGTCAGTCGACCAGCTGATCGTGCCACTGAAGGGCTGACCGTTCTGGTCGCGGATCGCTGCGCTGAGCGTAACTGTGGCGCCCAGGAAAGACAGCGTGACGGAAGTCAGCGAGATGCTGATGGTCGTCGCTCGCGGGGTGTCGGGCCCTGTGGTTCCAGGGCCGTCCGAACCGCCGCAGCTCGTGAGCCCCAAGAGCAGCAGGGACAACAGGAATGAGCCGACTCTCGAATGTCTCACTGGCACCGCCTCAAGGGAAAAGAGTGTTCCGCGCCCGGGTTTCATACGTCGTGACCTGAGTAATCCCTACAGCTACGCCGCTGAGTGGATGGCCTCCGTAGCCCTCCGGGCCAATCGCTTTTTCGTCTGACAGGAAAAATGGGGTTGGGTTGGGAAGCGGGAAAGAGAGATGCACCAGCGGCTGCTTGCCGCTGGTTGCACGCGCTATTCGATGACGACAGCTGTATCGAGCTCGATTCCCGAAGCGATTGCCATCCCTTGCTGCCGATGACCCGGGTGGGTCTCGAACCCACGACCTACGGATTAAAAGTCCGTTGCTCTGCCAGCTGAGCTACCGGGTCTGCCATCAAGATACGGGGACCCGCAGAAAGGTGAAGCGGCGCTAGGGGTCACTCTAGTGGATCGTGACGAACGGCCGCAGCGGCTGACTCAGCACCGCCGCCGCGATCGCAATCCCTTCCAGGAAACTCCCCACCCGAATATTCTCGTTCGGGCTGTGCTGATTGTTATCGGGGTTCACCGTCGGGACGGTCACAGCGGGAATGCCGAGCGTCGACACGAACGGCGAGATCGGAATCGATCCGCCACTGGTACGGATCTTCACCGGTTCTTCGCCGAACAAGTTCACGAACGCCGCGCTGAGCCAGAGCCCAGGTTCTGAGTCGAACTCGGTCCTGAAGGCCGCGTAGTCGACACGAGCGTCGAAGCGCGCCAGGCGGCCATACGTCTGCCGCTCGTCTTCAGTGGGATCTCGGTCGTCCAAGACGTGATAGCCGAGACCCTCGATGTGGTCGCGAATCATCCCCAGCAGTCGCCAACCGTCCGTCTCCGGGACAAGCCGGACGTCCACCTCCGCAACGGCCGTGGCGGGCACGATGGTTCTCACTTGGTCTCCGACCCAGCCGGACTCGAGTCCACGTACGTTGAGCGACGGCCATTGCACGGCCTCCTGCAATGTCTCGGCTACGCCGTCCGTCTCGGCGATGCCGAGCCGTCTCATGACCTCCACCTCGTCGTCTGGCACGGCGTCGAGAATTCTTTGCGTCGCGTCATCGATCTCGATGCCATCGTAGAAGCCGGGGATCGTCACACGCCCGCGCTCGTCCTTCATCGACGCGAGAATCTGAGCAAGGCGGAGGCCCGGGTTGGGTGCGTAATTGCCGTAGTGGCCACTGTGCTGAGGCACCCGGGGACCGTATGTCGTGAGCGTAAAGCTCGCGAAGCCGCGCGCGCCGAACTTGAGCGACGGCCGTCCCGAGTAATGCGGAGGGCCATCGAAGATGATCAGCATATCCGCCGAGAGCTTCTCCGCGTACTGCTCGATCGCGGCGGGCAGCACGGGTGATCCCATCTCCTCCATCGTGTCGATAATGACCTTCAGGTTGTAGTCCGGCACAGCACCGGCCTGCGCCATGAGATCGAGAGCCAGGAGGAACTGGATGTTCGGCCCCTTGGAGTCCGCCGCCGAGCGCGCGTAGATCCGCCAGTCGGGGTCCACCTCGTCCTGAAGACGCGACCACGATATCGCTCGGAACGTGCCGGTCCCGTCGTCCTCCTTGAGTTCCGCTCGGTAGGGACTCTCCTGTTGCCACGCCGACAGATCCACGGGTTGGCCGTCCGCCTGCAGGTACACGAGCACGGTGGCGACCGGATTGTCGACCCGGCGCTCCGCGAACAACAAGTCGTTGGCGCTCGTGAGCAGCCGCTCGGTCGTGAAGCCTCGCTTGGTTAACGCCGCGTCGAGCCAGCTGATGAGCCGGTCGATGTCCTCCGGGAAGTGCGCGTCGTTGGGAAAACCGAGGTACTCACGAAACAACTCGATCGAGGGCACCGCCTCGGCCTCCACGAACGAGCGAATCTGCCCGGGGCTCAGCTGAGCAGAGAGCGGAGGGCAGGCCAGCGCAGCCACGACAGCACTCAACATGAATCGACGGAGCGTCGGCATACGGTCGTCCTCGTTGGTCTTCGGGACTCGACCTACTGATCTCAAAGGTCGAGCGAGAACTTAAGCCCGGTAAAGGTAAGGCGATGATGGGGGGTCACGCCTAACTCGTCGATCGCGGCACGATGCTCGGCGGTGCCATACCCGACGTTCCGCTCCCAACCGTAGCCGGGATAGCGCAACGCCAGGCGCCGCATGAGTCGATCGCGAATCACCTTCGCGACGATCGACGCGCAGCCGATCGAATGGATGAGCGCGTCGCCGTGCACGACGGCCTCGTGCTCGCGCCCGAGGTACTTCACGTGGAGGCCGTCGACGACAATGTGGCCGGGAGGTGCCGGCAGATGGTCCAGCGCGCGCTGCATCGCGACGGTCGTGGCGCGAAGGATGTTGCGGCGGTCGATCTCCTTCACGGAAGCTGCACCGACTCCGACCGCACGCGCCGACCTCAGGATCACCGCATGGAGTTCCTCGCGCGTCTCCTTGGTGAGTTGCTTCGAGTCGTCGGCACCGTCGATGCACACACCCTCGGGAAGCACCACCGCGGCGGCCAGGACCGGTCCCGCGAGAGGCCCCCGACCCACTTCGTCGACTCCTGCCACAGAAAGACCGCGGCCCCAGAACCGTCGCTCGTACTCGAGCAGGTCCTGGGGCTGCGACGTCCCGTCGTCGTCCGGCTTCATACCGGCGCTGGACTTCAGCGAGCGGTACGTTTCTCCGGGATGCGGGCGGCCTTACCACGCCGGCCGCGGAGGTAGTACAGCTTCGCGCGGCGCACGCGCCCACGACGTATGACCTCGACCCCGGAAACCGTGGGGGCGTGCAGCGGGAAAATACGCTCGACGCCAATACCGCTCGATATCTTGCGGACCGTGAAGGTCTCGTCGACTCCACCGTGCTTGCGCGCGATGCACACACCCTCGAACGCCTGGATGCGCTCCTTCGTGCCTTCCCGAACGAGATAGAGCACCTTGATCGTATCGCCAGGACCAAACTCGGGAAGTTCGTCGCTCCGGAGTTGCTCTTTCTCGATTTCTTTGATCACGTCAGACATCTTCGACTCCACGGCACGGCCGGAGACGGTTTCTTGATAGACCTTTAAGGTAATCACGACTTTTCAGACCGTGAAGTCCCGACATTGGAGGGTAGTGGGTCAGTTGACCGACTACCCGTGGGAGACCCAACGATGACCGAGCTCACGCTCACTCGTGAAGACTTCGAGCTGGCGCGTGGGCGGGTGGCTCCGCACACGTACCACACGCCGATGCTGACCTCCCGCTCGCTCAGCGAAGCGAGCGGATTCGACGTGCGCCTGAAAGCCGAGCTCTTCCAGAAGGGCGGCTCTTACAAGGTGCGTGGCCCGACGAACCTGATCGCTCAGCTGACCGACGAAGAAAAAGCCCGTGGCGTGATCTGCTCTTCGGCCGGCAATCACTCTCAGGGTGTGGCGATCGCCGCGCGGCAGTACGGTGTGCAGGCGGTCGTTTGCATGGCCGAGAACGCTACACCCTCGAAGATCGCCGCCACGGAGGAGTATGGGGCCGAGGTGGTGCTGCACGGCACCATCTGGGACGAAGCCAACGAGAGAGCGCTCGAACTCGTGGAGGAGCGGGGGCTCACCTACGTGCACCCGTTCGACGACCCGCGGCTCATCGCGGGTCAGGGCACCGTCGGCCTCGAGATCATGGACGACTTCCCCGAGGCCGAGGTCGTCGTAGTACCCATCGGCGGTGGCGGGCTGATCTCCGGGGTTTCGATGGCGGTCAAGAGCATCAATCCGGATATCCGAGTGATCGGCGTGGAGTCCTCGGGTGCGCCGGCAATGAAGCTGAGCATCGAGGCAGGGCACAGAATCACGCTCGACGAGGTCGACTGCGTCATCGACGGTCTCACGGTGAAGCGCGTCGGAGAGAACACGCGCTCGGTCGTCTCACGCTTCGTGGACGAGATCGTCACGCTACCCGACGAGCAGATCTTCGAGGCCGTGCTCTGGCTGATGGCCCGCGCGAAGCTGGTCGCGGAAGGGGCTGCCGCCGCTCCGGTCGCTGCGTTGCTGCAAGGCTTGATCGAGGCGCCCCCTGGCACCAAGGTGGTCGTGGTACTGAGCGGCGGGAATCTGGACGTGGAGCAGCTGCGCGGGATGCGCTGGAACTAGCGGTCCGGGACTTCGCGGCCTCTCCGCTCGTTCGTGATCCGCTCCGCTTGCTCGCTCCGCCACTGCTCGATCTTGGCGTGATCCCCCGACCGCAGCACCTCCGGCACCGCATGGCCACGATACTCGGGTGGTCGCGTATACGACGGAGCGCTGATGAGTCCTTCGTCGTAGAACGAATCGGTCGCGGCCGCGTCGTGATCGCCGAGTGCACCGGGCAGCAGTCGGACCACGGCGTCCGTGATCGCGAGCGCACCGATCTCACCCCCCGACAGCACGTAGTCCCCCATCGATATCTCGTCGGTCGCAAGATGCTCGGCTACACGCTGGTCCACGTCCTTGTAGTGCCCACACAAGAGCGTGAGCTCCTCCCCTACGCTGAAGCGAACGGCGTCCGCGTGCCGAAACACGCGGCCTCGCGCAGAGAGGAGAACGATCGGTCCCCCGGGCTTCACACTGTCGATGGCCTCGAAGAACGGTTCCGGCTTCATGATCATACCGGCGCCTCCACCGTAGGGTACATCGTCTACCGTGCGGTGCTTGTCGTGTGTGTAGTCCCGCAGATCCACAAGCCGGTACTCGACCAGTCCGGCCTCCGCGGCCCGCTTCGGAATCGAGAGCCCTAGGGGCCCCGCGAAAAAGTCCGGGAAGATCGTAATGATGTTGATGCGCATGGCAGTCAGAGGTCCAGTAGGCCATCCGGTGGATCGATCACGATGCGCCTCGCTTCCGTGTCGACCTCGACAACGATGTCCCTCAGGAAGGGGACCAGAACCTCCCGGTCCGGCCCTCGCACGTCGAGCATGTGCGCGGGACTGAGCTCATATACTTCGGTGATCTCGCCGACGTAGGCGCCGTCCGTCGTCTCAACGCTCATGCCGAGCAGTTGGTGGTAGAACACCTCGCCCTCCGCCAGAGGCTCGAGGGCCTCGGTCTCCCGGAAGAGGTACCGACCGCGCAGCAGATCCGACTGATGCCTGTCCTCAATTCCGCCAAAGGCAACGAGGTAGCCTTGGCGGTGGGCACGAACGGCTTCGATGCGCAGCGGTGGCAGGTCCGGATCCGGCTCGTCGGAGTCCGCTTCGCCCAGACGCAGAACCACCCCGGGAGCGTATACGCCCTCGGGGTGGTCCGTCAGCGGCCACACGAAGAGTTCACCTTTGGTGCCGTGGGACTTGTTGATGTGCCCCACGACGAGAAATCGCGGGTCTTCCCGACCCATGACTCAGAGCTGTCCGAGGCCTACTCGGACTTCTCCTCATCGTCAGCTTCCTCAGCGTTGGCGTCAGCCGCCGCCTCCGCGGCAGGCTCACTCTCCTTCTCGGCCGCCGGCTCATCACCAGCTGCCTCTCCCGTCGCCTCCTCGGCACTTTCTTCCTCGGCCACGGGCTCTTCCTCAGCCTCCGCTTCGGGAGCAGTCTTTTCCTCGGCCGCGGGTTCTTCCTCAGCCTCGGCTTCGGGAGCACTTTCTTCCTCGGCCACGGGCTCTTCCTCAGCCTCCGCTTCGGGAGCAGTCTTTTCCTCGGCCGCGGGTTCTTCCTCAGCCTCTGCTTCGGCAGCAGCCTCTTCCTCGGCTGCGGGCTCTTCGGAGGCCTCGTCGGCCTCGGCGGCAGCAGCTTCAGCCGCGGCGGCATCGGCAGCGGCCTTCTGTGTAGCCGCGACTTCTTGTTCGGCCTTCTGCTCCGCGGCGCGGCGCGCGGCGAGTTTCTCCGCGCGACTCGCCTTGCGCTCCTGAGGATCAACCTCTCCTAGCGCGACCTTCGCGTCACCGCCGCGGCGGGCCTTGGCGATCAGCGATTTCATCGTGGCGGAAGGCTGCGCGCCTTCCCCTAGCCAATGATCGACACGCTCGAGATCGAGCACGAGACGTGCCGGGTGCGACAAGGGTTTGTAGTAACCAAGCGTCTCGATAAATCGGCCATCTCGGGGCGAGGCGCTATCGGCCACTACCACGCGATAGTGGGCCTTTTTCTTCCGGCCCGTACGCCGGAGACGAATCTTTACGGGCATCTTCTCTGGGGTTCTGACGACATATCCGCCCCGCGCGGGGCGCGGAGGTGCGTCCATCGGCCTAGTTAGGCACAGATTTGGACAGGCGCGAAGAATATACGAGTCTAGCGTGGCTGTACAGCGCTCGGGGAACCACCGCCACCCATCATCCCTTTCATTTGTTTCATGAGCTTCTGCATCTCTTTGAACTGTTTCATGAGGCGGTTGACCTCTGAGACGGGACGACCGCTCCCCTTTGCGATGCGGGCACGCCGCGAACCGTTGAGGACCTCAGGCTTTCGACGCTCTTGTGGGGTCATCGAGAGGATGATCGCCTCCACGTGCTTGAAGCGCTTGGGGTCGAGATTCGCCGCCGGAATGTTCATGCGGGCGGTCCCGGGGATCAGCTTTATCAGTTGATCGAGCGGGCCCATCCTTTGGACCTGACGCATCGCGACGAGGAAGTCCTCGAGCGTGAAGCGTCCCTGCCCGAGCACCTTCTCTTGCAGCTTCTCTTGCTCCTCCTGGTCGAACGCGACCTGGGCCCGTTCGACGAGGCCGATCACGTCGCCCATCTGGAGGATTCGGCCCGCGAGGCGTTCGGGATCGGCGATGTCGAGATCGTCCATGCCCTCGCCCACGCCCACGAACTTGATCGGCTTGCCGGTCACGCCCCGAATGGAGAGCGCCGCTCCACCACGCGCGTCACCATCCATCTTGGTCATCACGATGCCCGTGATTCCGAGCGCGTCGTCGAAGCCCTGCGCGATCTTCACGGCCTCCTGGCCCGTCATCGCGTCCGCGACCAGCAGGATCTCGGTGGGCTGGACCGCGTCCCGGATTCTTTCGAGCTCCTCCATGAGCGTCTCATCGATTTGCAGACGACCGGCGGTGTCGACGATCAACACCGAGTGCCCACCCTCTCGTGCCTTCTCGACCGCGGCGGCGGCAGCAGCGACCGGGTCGCCCCCGAACTCGCCCGCGACGACAGGCGCCCCGATCTCGTTGCCCAACGCCTGGAGCTGCTCGATCGCAGCGGGTCTCTGGAGGTCGCACGCCGCCAGCATGGGGGTCTTGCCCTCCCGGCCCAAACGCCGCGCCAGCTTCGCTGCAGATGTGGTCTTCCCGGAGCCCTGGAGCCCGACCAGGAGGATCACCGTAGGGTCCTCGGCCGCAGTGGCGAGTGTCGGACGGCCTTCTCCGAGCAGGTGGGCGAGCTCGTCGTGCACGATCTTCACGATCTGCTGTCCAGGCGAGACGGCCTTCAGCACCGCCTCCCCGAGGGCCCGCTCCTGCACACGCGCGAGGAAGTCCCGCGTGACCCTGAAGTTGACATCGGCCTCGAGCAGAACGCGCCGCACCTCTCTGAGCCCCTCCTTGATCATGGGCTCTGTTAGCACGCCTCGTTGACGGAGCTTCTTCAGAGCCCCATCGAGCTTCTTACCGAGTTCGTCGAACATCGAGCGGGAATCCTCCCATCTCCGCCGCCAACCGGGTCGCCGCTCCAGCGACCGCGCAAGGGCCAAAAGCTAACCGTGGCGCAGCGTCAGCAACCCTTTGTCCGTACGCGTGCCAGAGCACCACGGGTTCGACGGTGCTGCCCTTTCGCGGCACGCACTTTGCACTATAAAGTACTGTGAATATGGAAGTCCGGATGAGTCCAGTTCTTGGAGGCAGTCGATGACCGCGTTGGGCGAGTTCCTATTTCCGGCACCGGCTCGCCTGACCCCGGGGGGAATCATCAAGTGGTGGGAGCGACGCAGGCTGCCTTACAACCTGTTCGTCGGCAGTGCCGGCGTGCTGACGCTCGCGCTCTCCCACCTCATCGTCGCGCTGCCACCGTCTGGTGAAGCCGTGCCACTCCTCTGGGCACCGATAGCCTTCTTCGCGGTCATGGCGAACGTCTGCTACCTGTTCGGGCCCGTCACCGAGATCCTCGTCACCAAGATCTGGGGGGACCAGCTACTTCCGACTGGACCCGTGCTGTACCGGATCGGACTCACTTTCTCGGTTGGGCTCGCCCTGCTGCCAACGCTGATCATATCGGTCGGATGGGTGGTGCGGCTGGTAGGCGCAATCTTGATCAGCCAACCGGGATGATCTGACTCCGCTTCGTCCCCACCGAGACCCACTGGACGGGCGCGCCGGAAAGCTCCTGGATGCGGTCGAGATACGCGCGCGCGTTGGCAGGCAGATCCTGGAGCCTGTGCACGTCCCCCGTCGGCGCCTCCCAGCCGGGTAGCGACTCGTAGATCGGCTCGACACCGGACAACGACCAGGTGTCGGCCGGGAAGTTCTCGGTGATGCTGCCATCGGGCATCCGGTAGGCAGTCGCGACCTGGAGCGTCGAGAGAGTGTCGAGCACATCGAGCTTCGTCACCGCGAGACCTGTGAGGCCGTTTACCCGGGCGGCATGCCGCGCCAGGACGGAGTCGAACCAGCCGCAGCGGCGAGGCCGCCCGGTCGTCGCGCCGAATTCGCCCCCCAGAGTACGAACGTGCTCGTCCATCTCGGGCGAGAACGCGCTCGGGAGCGGCCCCTCACCCACACGGGTCGTGTACGCCTTCACGACACCGACCACGGCGTCGATGGATGTCGGTCCGATGCCTATCCCGGTCGCTGCACTCGCGGCCGTCGTATTGGACGACGTCACGAAAGGATACGTACCATGGTCGAGATCCAGCGCGGTGCCCTGCGCGCCTTCGAGGAGCACGCGCTTCCCGGCATTCAGCGCGTCGGTGATTTCGGGCCCGGTGTCGGTGGAGATCGAGAGCAGGCGCTCACCCAGGCTCAGCGCCTCTTGCATCGCGGCGTCGAGCTCGTCAGTAGCGGCCGCACCGAGCTGTTCGAGACGGCGCGTGACGCGCTCTTGCGCGGCCGCGACGCGCTTGTGCAGCCGCTCCGGGTTGCCCAGGTCGGCGACGCGCAGGCCGCGCCGACCCACTTTGTCCTCGTACGCGGGCCCAATGCCGCGGCCGGTCGTGCCGATCTTCGTGTCGGCGGCACTCTCGACCGCCTTGTCGAGTAGTTTGTGGTACGGCAGCAGGAGCTGCGCACGCCTGCTCACCCCGACCCGCCCATCGAGCTCGATACCTCGCTCGAGCAAACCGTCGTACTCCTCGAAGAACTGACGGATATCGAGCACCACGCCGTTGCCGAGAAGGCAGCGCTTGCCTTCGTGCAGGACTCCCGACGGGATCTGGTGGAGGATGAACTCCTCCTCGCCGACGTGGACCGTGTGGCCCGCGTTCGCGCCGCCCTGGTAGCGAGCTACGATGTCGACGTCCTCGGCGAGCACGTCCACGATTTTGCCCTTCCCTTCGTCTCCCCATTGACACCCGACGACGACGGTACAGGAACCCTGAGGTGGCATCTTTCCCCGGCGCGGTCAGTGGCTGTGGAGCGCGGGAATTCAGGCACGAAGAACGGGCCTCCCCGCGCGGGGGCCAGCCCGTTGACAGATCTTTCCTTTGGGAAAAGCTAGGCGCGCCGGGAGGGGGTGTCAACGAAGCTTGGACATGCGAGGCAAGGAGTCGGAGGGTGGGCTGTGCGGCACCATACGATACCTTCGTCGCATGTCTCGATCGCCTTCCAGCGGCGCGCTCGTCCTAGCCGCGTGCCTCGCTTCAGGGTCCCCCCTGGCGGCCCAATGGGTCGAGCCGCCCGGTCAGGGATGGGTCGCACTCACTACCTACCATCAGGACACTCGCGACGTCTACGACCTGCAAGGAAGAAAGGACACCTTCGTCGGAGCAGGCCACGTCATCGCCACCGCCTCGTTCCTCACGGTGGCCAGGGGGCTCACCCGTGGCGTCGACGCCTGGGCACAGTTCTCGTTCCTGAGGCTGCGCTTCAGTGACCTCACGGGCGAGAGCACGGCGACGGGGGTCGGCGACACCCGCTTCTACGTGCGACTGAACCCACTGCTCTTGGTCGGCATGGACCTTCCGGTCGCCGTCCGAGCAGGGGTAAAGCTACCTGTCGGAGACTTCGACGTCGGCTCCGATCAGCTCCCGCTCGGCGACGGCCAACGCGACTGGGAGATCATGCTCGAAGGGGGATGGTCCTTCTACCCAGCGCCGTTCTACTTCATGTCTTGGGCGGGATACCGGTGGCGGGAGGCCCGCGACGGGGGTCGCACGGATTTCGGCAACGAGAGATTCTTCTACGCCGCGCTCGGTGGCACCGCCCTCCTCGACTTCAAGTTCGCGGTCGAGGGATGGTACGGGCAGACACCCGTGTTCAACAACGTGCTAGCCGTGGGTGCCGAGCGGGAATTGCTGCGCCTCGGTCCTTCCCTACTTCTGAACGTCGGACCGGGCCAGCTCGAAGTCGGAGCTCGGATCCCTCTGAGGGGACGCAGCTTGCCGGCGGGTGAGGAGTTGGTGCTCGGCTACTTCACCCGCTTCGGAGGGTGAGCTCAGCCGGACGACGCCTGCCATGACGTTCAGACGCTCGCGACGGTCAGGAGACTCGCTGCGTCGAGAATCCTTCGCACTTCTTCCACGCGAGCTTCCGGCAGGGGGGCGAGCGGCGGCCGTGGACCTCCGCCCCGCAGCCCCAACAGATCGAGTGCGGCCTTGATGCCCGGGGCGCCCATGCCGCCCACGATCTGGCTGTGCACGGGAGCGATCCGCTCCTGCCAGCGTCCGGCGTCGGCGCTGCGTCCTTCTCGGAACGCCACTGAGATCTCAGCGGCCTCGGCGGGGGCCATCAACCCGACCGCGACAATGCCCCCGACCGCTCCGATCTCCAACGCACCGTAGAGCAACGCACCGCTGCCCACGAGCACCTGGAAGTCATCGACACACGCCTCGACCAGCTCTGCGAGCAATCCGAGCTCCCCTCGCGAATCCTTGATCCCGACGATGTTGGGATGCCTGGACAGCTCCGCGATCAGTCGGGTCGAGAGCTCGAGCGTGCTCAGGCGCAGTGGCACCTGGTAGATGAGGACCGGAACCGGAGATGCATCCGCGACGGCCCTGTAGTGTCGCGCTAGGATCTCCGCCGACATCGCCGCTTTGAAAAAGGCCGGCGGGCTCACGAGCACGGCCTCGGCGCCCGCGTCCGCCGCTCGCTGCGTCATGCGGATCGTGTGGCGCGTAGACTCCGCCCCCGTGCCCGCGATGATCAACGCATCCTCAGGCACCACGTCGCGCGCTGCCTCGAGCAGCGTGACGCGCTCGTCCTCGTCGAGGAAGACCGATTCGCCCGTCGATCCGGCCACCAAGATTCCGCGGATCGGGTTCCCGAACCAATGACGGAGATTCGCCCGAAACGCGATGACATCGACGTCCCCGGTCACCGGGTCGAACGGAGTGGTTACCGGTAAGAACGTCCCGCTGAAGTCGACCATGCCCGGCTGTCAGCCTCTGTACATCTGGGTCATTTCGTCCGGGAGATCTCGCTTGCCGCCTTCGCTCGTGCCCGGGTCGCTGAACATGCGCATCTTCAGGTCGAAGTCCGCCGGGCTGTTCACGGCGGCCTTGGCGACCTCAAAGTCGACCACGTCGTTTCGCACGAGGTCTATCAGATGCTGATCGAAGGTCTGAGATCCGTAGTGGTCCCTGCCCTCTGCGATCAGGTCCGCGATGTCGTCGATGCGCTCGGGGTCCCGGATGCAGTCGCGGATCGTCGCCGTCACGGGCATGATCTCCATCGCCGCCACCCGGCCACCGGCCTTCTTCTGAACGAGGCGCTGCGAGATCACCGCCTGTAGGGACTCGGAAACACGGATGCGGATCATCTCCTGCTCTTCGGCCGGGAAGACCGCAATGATGCGGGAGATCGTCTGGACCGCGTTCCTCGTATGCAGGGTCGACACGACCAAGTGCCCGGTTTCCGCCGCCTTGAGCGCTGTTTCGATGGTCGTCTTGTCGCGCATCTCACCGATGAGGATCACGTCCGGATCCTGACGCAGCACAGCGCGCAGGCCCGTCGCGAACGACTCGGTATCGGTCCCGATGTCACGCTGCGTGATCGACGCCTTGTTGTCCCGGTGCAAGAACTCGATCGGGTTCTCGAGGGTGACGATGTGCACCTTTTTGTTCTGGTTGATCCAGTTGATCATCGCGGCCATCGTCGAGCTCTTGCCCGAGCCGGTGACGCCGGTCACCAGGATCAAGCCACGCTCGTGGGCGGCGAGCTTGTTGATGATCGGTGGCAACCCGAGACCCTCGACAGACGGAATCTCGATGGGAATGACCCGCATCACGATCATCGGCGAGCCACGCTGCTTCATGATATTGACGCGGAAACGGCCCACGCCCGGAATCCCCCAAGAGCAGTCGTAGTCGAGGAGCCGGTCGAAGTTCTCCTTGTCTTTCTCGTGCGGGATCAGCGACAGCGCGATCTTCTTCACCTGCTCGACCGACAACCTCTCCTGAGTCAGCGGCTGGAGATCACCGTGGATGCGGGCACGGATGAAGTCGCCCGCCTTGATGTGGATGTCACTCGCCCCGCGCTCGACCGCGGTTTTGAACAGCTCCTGCATGAAGCGCCTCCAGGACCTCGAACTTTCCTTGGTGATTATCGCAAGATAATGGGCAGACTACCTCAGCGCCTCCCGCCAGTTCAGGCCCATTCTTTGCTTCGCCTCCGCGAGCGTTTCGCGGGCGATCGCGCGGGCCTTTTGTGCTCCCTCGTCGAGGACACGGCGCACCCGGTCCGGATTCTCCAAGTACTGCTTCGCGCGCTCACGGTAAGGTGCGAAGGCGTCGGCGATGTTGTCGGAGAGGATGCGCTTGCAGTCCACGCACCCGATGGTGGCTGCGCGGCATTGAGTCTCGATGTCCGCCCGCGTCGCATCGTCCGTGAAGAAGGCGTGCAACGAGTAAACGTTACAGACCTCCGGACGTCCGGGGTCGTCCCGTCGGACTCGCTGGGGATCGGTGACCGCGGTGCGCACGCGCGCCCACACGTCGTCAGGCTCGGAGAGGACCGGCACGGTGTTGTTGAGCGACTTGCTCATCTTCGTCTTGCCGTCGAGCCCGAGTATACGGCCGACGTCTTCACCGATGAGCGGTTCAGTCACCGGGAAAGTGTCGCCGTACGCAGCGTTGAACTTCCTCGCGATCTCGCGGGTCAGCTCTAGGTGCTGCTTCTGGTCCGCACCCACCGGCACACCATCCGCCTTGTACAGGAGGATATCCGCTGCCTGCAGGATCGGGTAGTTCAGAATCCCGGCAGGAATCGACTCCAGGTTCTGTGACTTGTCCTTGTACTGAGTCATGCGCTCGAGGTCGCCAACGGGCGTGACCGCGTTCAGGAGCCATGCCAGCTCGGTGTGCTCGGGCACGTCGGACTGAACGAAGATGATCGCCTTTTCAGGGTCGAGCCCGACGGCGAGGTAAGAGACCGCGAGATCGAAAACCATCGCAGGCATCGATGCGGGGTCGCCGCCCGCGGTGATCGCGTGCTCGTCGACGATGCACCAGATGCAGTCGTAGTCATCCTGCATGCCCACCCAGCGGCGGAGCGCGCCAAGATAGTTGCCCAGATGAGCCTCTCCAGTGGGCTGCATACCGCTGAAGATGCGCTTCCTCGTACCCTTGCTTGAGGTGTCACTCATGAGAGGCCGAATGGAAGTTTGCGGATTCGTACGTTTTCGCAGGCGAACGGGCTCGCTAACTTAACTGGCATGAACAGGTCACGCCTATCCGCCACCGTTCTTGTGATCGTGAGCTCGCTGCTCGCCTCAGCGTCCGCGGATGCGCAAAACGTCCGCGGATTCGTGTTCGGTGAGGAGAGTAGCGCGCCGTTAGAAGGGGTCCTGGTTCGACTCCTGAGCAGGACTCTCGAACCGATCGATACGGTCACCACCGACTTCCTCGGCCGTTTCGCTTTCCAGGCGAACGGCCCAGAGCGGTATGTGATCGTCGCAGAGCGCACCGGATACGGCTCGGCACCTCAGGTCATCGAGGTCGGCCCAATCGCGTTGGCAAGGGTCAGCGTGACGATCGCGATGCGGGCGATGGGCACGACGTCGGAGTCCGAAACGCTCGGCGATGAGCGCATCGCGCACCTTCGCGGCCGCGTGGTGGTCTCGGGCACGAACGATCCCGTGGAAGGAGCCTCAGTCACGCTGGTCGGCAGTGGAAAGACCGTGCTCACGCGCTGGGACGGCCGTTTCGTTCTCGGTGACGTGCAGCCCGGTCTCCAACGGATGCGGGTGGAGCACCTCGCTTACGCCGGACGAACCTGGGCGCTCGAGGCCGAGCCCGGCAGTGCATACGACGCACGGATCCCCATCGAGGTAGAGGCGATCACGCTCGACGGCATCGAGGTCACGGTTCGGTCCCGTGCGGTGGCGAGAAAACTCGAGCCGGTCTTCGAGCGCATGGAGCGGGGCCTTGGGGGTATTTTTCTGACCACGCACGATTTCCGACGGCGCGGCAACGGTCCGGTGGCACACATGCTCCAGGGGCTTCCTAGCACGCGAGTGACGGGCTCAGGCGCCTCCAGCTGGAGGCTCAGCTTCCGTCGTGGCTCGACAAACCTCCAAGCAGGATGTGCGCCTGAGATCTGGGTCGACGGCATCCGCATGGTGCGCTCAGGCGGCGATCTGTCCGAGTTCCTCGCGATGAGCACGATCGATGTTGAAGTCATCGAGGTCTTCCCGAGCGCGAGCAGTATTCCGGTGGACTACGCAACGTCGTCGTTCTGCATGGTCGGGATCTGGACCAAACGTGGGGGTTGAGCGCCGGCTGCACGCACTTCTCCAGACTGCGCGCGAGGCGGCCGAGGCGGCCGTCTCGATCCACCGCCGTGACGCGGGCAAAGTTGGGCTCGGTGATGCGAGAGAGAAGGCGAGAGCCGACTACGTCTCGAAGACCGACCTAGATGCCCAGGAAGCCGCGCTCGCGGTGATCGAGCGCAGTCATCCGGACCATGTCGTGCTTGCGGAGGAGGGCGACGAGACGGTCGAAGATCAGCTCGCACGCTGGGACGGTCGCCCACTCTGGATCGTCGACCCATTGGACGGGACGGCGAATTTCCTGCACTCTCATCCTCAGTATTGCGCTTCCGTGGCCGTCGCGGTGGACGGGCGGGCCGTGGCCGGGGCGGTGACGAGCGGGTCGACAGGGGAGCGGTGGTGGGCGGCTGAGGGCTTGGGTGCGTTCAAGGGCGGTCGTCGCATCCGAGTGTCCTCGGTGAGCCCCCTCTCGCGGGCGATGGTCGGCACGGGCTTCCCGTTCAAGGTGCTCGACATGCTCCCGGAGTACCTCGGGGAGTTCGATCGCGTGTTGCGCACGGTGTCGGGGGTGCGTCGAGGCGGCTCCGCCGCGCTCGACCTCGCCTACCTGGCTCAGGGCTCGCTCGACGCGTTCTGGGAAAAAATCCTCATGCCCTGGGACTTCGCGGCCGGAATCGTACTCGTCCAGGAGGCGGGCGGGGTGCTCGCTCGCCCCGACGGGAGCGCGCTGGATTTCGCGCCGGGCCCGGTGACCGGGGCGAACTCCGTGGAGTTACTGGACGAGCTGCGCTCCCTCCTCTGAAACTCCCCCCGGACCTCCACGTAGGACCGAGCATGCCGGCGCGGTCGCGCTGTACCGCTCCCGGAACGCGCTCGCCCTCGCCCACCCCGCTCCGCTGAGCTCCTGCTCGGCCTGCCGCTGCCGTCGCAGTACCGCTACCAGACCCGCAACGACGACAGACCCGAACTCGGAACGTCGATGGAGACCATGATCCAGGACCTCCGCTACGGCCTTCGCTCGCTCTGGAAGAGCCCCGCCTTCGCGGTCGTATCCACAGTGACGCTCGCGCTCGCGATCGGCGTGAACACCTCGATCTTCAGCCTGGTGAGCGTGATCATCTTCGCGGACCTGCCCATGCGGGAGTCGGAGACGGTCGCGCTCGTCCGAGGCGTCAATCCCGAGCTCGAGATCGACCAGGGCAGCGTGTCGCCCGCGGACTACATGGACCTCGTCGAGCGGTCGCGCAGCTTCGAGTCTCTGTCGGCTTTGACCGAGGGCCAGTGGGTACTCACCGGTCTGGACCAGCCGATCCGCGTCACGGGTCTGCGGTTCACGGCTGGACTGACCGAGACATGGAAGCTGCCACCCGTTCTGGGGCGTAGCTTCGCCGAGGGAGAAGATCAAAGGGGAGCCGAGCCCGTGGCGATGCTCTCGCACGGGTTCTGGCAAGACCAGTACGGCGGCCGTCCCGACGTCATCGGTGAGACGATCAGCCTCGACGGGCAGGAGCGCACGATCGTCGGGGTGACCCATCCCAAGCTCGAGTTCGCATCGTTCGCCACTGCTCAGGTCATCACGCCCTTGATACTCAACCGCGGGGATCCCGATCGCGCCCGTCGCTACCTCTTCGTATCGGGGCGGCTCGCGCCGGGCGTGACGCAGGAGATGGCCACCGAGGAAGTGCGTCAGATCGGGATGGATCTCGCCGACGAGTTTCCGGCTCAGAATCGGGGATGGGGCCTGTGGTCGGCTCCGGTCATGGAATCCCTGATCGACGAGGACGGCCGTCTGATCTTACTCCTGCTGCAGTTGACGGTAGGCATGGTGATCCTGATCGCCTGCGCGAACGTGGCCAACATGCTGCTCGCTCGGGCTACCACGCGGGCTCGGGAGATCGCGGTCCGGTCGGCGCTGGGAGCGGGGCGGACGAGGCTGATCCGTCAGCTTCTGACCGAGAGCCTGGTCATTTCTCTCGCTGCCGCAGGCCTCGGGCTCGGCTTCGCGTATGCGCTGAACAAGACCCTGGTTTGGATCTCGGCAGGCACGCAAGAGATCTTTCTCATGGCCGAGTTCGATGGCAAGGTACTCGCCTTTACGCTTCTCGTGTCGCTCGTGGCGCCCCTCGCTTTCGGACTCTTCCCGGCGCTGCGCGCGTCCGCCTCGGGGCCATCCGGCGCGCTGCGCGATGGGCGCTCCGCCGGTGGTGGACGCTCGGGCAAGCGCGCGCGCAGCGCGCTCGTGACGGCACAAGTCTCGTTGGCGCTCACACTGATGATCGTGGCCACGTTACTCACCCGTTCGGTGATCAACCTGCAGACGCGTCCGCTCGGCTTCGTCGCCGACGGTCTGCTCACGGTTCAGCTCGACCTGCCGCAGAACAGTTACGAGGAACCGGAGTCGCGGCTGCGGTTCTTCGCTCAGGCCCGCGAGGAAATGAGCGGTGTTCCGGGCATCGGCACGGTCGAGATGACCAGCGTCATTCCTGCCGCGGGTTTTGGCGCACGCCGCTCACTGACCATCGAAGGGCGCGAGGAGGTCGAGGGGCGCGCTGCCGCCACAGCACTCTTCGTCACGGTTTCCCAGGGGTATTTCGGCCTCATCGGGCTACCCATTGTTCAGGGTCGAGCGTTCACGCAGGCTGATGACGCGTCGTCCCTGAAGGTCGCCATTCTCAGCAAGGCGATCGCGGACAGATATTGGCTCGACCAGGATCCAGTCGGGCGTCGTTTCCAGATCGTCGGTGCCGAAGACTGGCTACAGGTCGTCGGCGTCGCCAGCGACGTACGCGGGACCCGTGACACCGACCGGGGATCTCCGGACATCTACGTGCCGCATACTCAGGACGCCCGCAGCTCGATGTACCTGGTCACGCGCACCACTGCGGACCGGGCCCGCTTGGCCGGCCCCATTCGGGACGCGATCTGGACGGTCGATCCGAATCAGCCGATCGACGCCATCCAGACGATGGTGCGCGCCCAATACTTGAGCGCATCGGGCAACTTCGCGCTACTTACGCTCTTCGTGACCTTCGCGGTATTCGCACTCTTCATGGCCGCGATCGGCATCTACGGGGTCATGGCCTACTCCGTCTCGCAGCGCCGAAAGGAAATCGGTCTACGCCTGGCGCTCGGCGCGGAGGTCGGCACCGTACGGTGGATGGTCGTCTCCGAGGGTGCCCGCATGCTCGCAGTCGGCATCGGCGTCGGTCTCCTCGCAGCGTTCGCGATCAGCCGACTGCTCGGTAACCTCGTATTCGGCATGAGCGCCACGGATCCGTTGACGTTCATCGGCGTGCCGCTGGTGCTCGCCGGCGTGGCGCTCGTCGCAAATCTCGTTCCGGCCATGAGGGCTACCCGCTTCGATCCGGCGGACACGCTGAGAGCGGATTAGGACGCCGCCCACGACAGGAGGCCCCCTGCTATTGGGGGCCTCCCCTCGATCGGACCCGGAAAACGAACGGGCCCGGGCTCTTAGCCCGGACCCGCTCGCCGTCCTGGTGCTGCCGGAGATCCACTTAGTTCTTGGCGATCTCGATCGTGCGGCCCTTGGCCTCCGGTGCCTTCGGGAGCAGAATGGTCAGTACTCCGTTCTCGAACGTCGCCGTGATGTCGTCGCCGCTGATAGTCCGCGGCAGCGAGAAGGAGCGGCGGAACGAACCGTAGCTGCGCTCCCAGACGTGGTACCGGCGCTCCTCGTCGCCCTCCGTGACCTGCTCGGTCTTCTCACCTGAGATGGTGAGCACGTTCTCTTCGAGCTCTATGGAGAGGTTCTCCTCCGAGAGCCCGGGCAGCTCGGCGGTGACCGCAAGTCCGTCCTTGGTCTCTGAGACGTTCACCGACGGCGTCCAGCTCCGCCTACTCGCCGACGGGTTGTCGAAGAAGCCGGCAATCCGGTTCTGTACGTCCTCGAGTTCACGCCAAGGGGAGTAGCTCGGGTACCGGAACCTATATTTCGTGATGGCCATGATGCCTCCTGATGTGTGTGGTTCATACGCCCACCAGAGTGCAACTGGCGTGCCACAAGATACGGGGACAAGTCTGCCAAATTGAACGATGACAAGAGGTTACAACGTCGATCGTCTGTCAGATTGGCTCTTGCGCAATGACGTTTACTGCCGATCAGGCAAGGCGAGCTCGAGCGCCCTGCGAGCCGCACCCATCGGGGGGTCGAGCGCCACGTCGACGAGGGGGAGGTCGTGGCCAGCGATTGCCGTCAAGAGAGGATCGCGCAAAGGGCCACCCTCCCAGATCAGTCCACCCCAAAGCGCGAGACGAGGCTTCTCCGACCACGGTCCCGAGCGCTCGACAACGGTGGTGAGGTGACGAGCCAGCATCTCGACTGCGCGTTCGAGGATCTCTACAGCGCCGGCGTCTCCGGCAGAGGCGGCGTGAGCGACATCGGGGACCAGCGCGGCGATCTCCCCCTTGCTGGCCGAAGCGACCCAGGCGACCAGCTCGGTCGGATCGAGCAAACCGAGGCTTTCCAAGACGGACTCTCGCAGCAGCGTCGCGGCACCCCGACCGTCTTCGGCACGGGCCACGCACCGGAGCGCCTCCATGACCATCCAATAGCCACTGCCCTCGTCCCCGACGTGCTGACCCCATCCACCGACGCGGTGCATGACACCACCTTCGTCACGGGCCCAGGCGATCGAGCCGGTGCCCGCGATCAGCATCACGCCCGGCCCGTCGCCGAAAGCGTCGTGGAAAGCCGCCTCCACGTCGGTCCCGACCTCGACCGACTCCGCGAGGCCCACCCGGGAGAGCGCCACGGTCACCGCATCACGGGCCTCTTCTCCACCTGCCCCCGCGAGCCCGGCCCACAGCGCACGGACCGGCAGCGTGACCCCCCCCTGCTCAGCGGCCGCACGGACGGCGGCCGCGACCGCAGACGCGGCCTCGTCCGGAGCTTCGGCGGTCACGACCGCGCCCTCGCGCTCGGCCCGAGCGATCTCCGCTCCGGTATCGTCGAGAACGACGGCGCGCATGCTGGTGCCGCCCCCATCGACGCCGACCACGAATCGGCTCACGCGGCTCGCTTCTGGAACAGGCCCGCGAGAGAACCCACCACCAGCGTCACCGTCGCCCCGGCCGGTACGTACCACGGCCACGCCATGCGATCCCGCAACACGACGACGGTCCCGATGCCGATGACGATCCCCAGGATCGCCGCGCCCTGACCCGGACGCTTCGTGAACAAACCGAGCGCGAACGCCCCCAGCAGCCCGCCGTATACCAGCGCGGCAATGCCAAGCGCGACCTCGACCGCCGCGGTGCCTTCCGACAACGGGATGAACAGGATCGCGCCGCCGATCAACAGTACCGCCCACACCAGGGTGAATGCTTTGCCCGCCTTGAGAACGCGTGACTCGTCGTCCCGGGCGCCCACGAGCGGCGCCCAGAAATCGTACGCCGTCGCAGACGCGAGTGAGTTGATCGAAGACGAGAGAGAAGACATCGCGGCAGCGAAGACCCCGGCGATGAGGAGCCCCCTCAATCCGGGCGGCAACTGCTGCACGATGAACGTCGCGAAGATCTCGTCCGTGCTGCTGAATTCTCGACCGCCGTAGAAAGCCCAAAGCCCCAGTCCGATCATCAAGAAGAGCAGGAACTGGAAGATGACCGCTACGCCGCTGCCGACGAGCGCTTTCTGCGCGGCACGCTGATCGGTGCACGTGAGCAGTCGCTGCACGATGAGTTGATCGGTGCCGTGCGACGCCATCGTGAAGACCGCGCCACCGATGACGCCTGCCCAGATGGTGTACGTGGTCGTGAGGCTCCACGTGAAGTCGACGACCTGCATCTTCCCGGCCGCGCCGGCGCTCGAGAAGACGCCCGACCAGCCGTCCGGTAGCGCGAGCTGGAGCGCGATGATCGCGACCACGGCCCCGAGCAGGTAGAGGCCCATCTGCACCACATCGACCCAGACGACTGCCTTGATGCCACCGAAATACGTGTAGGTGACGGTGAGCACACCGATCACCGCGATCGAGACCGGGTACGGCCACCCCGTGATCAGCGCCAGCGGGATCGCTGTGGCGAAGAGGCGCACCGAGTCGGCGAGCAGCCGCGTGACCATGAAAATCGCGGACGTCACCCGCCGGGCACCCAGGCCGAAACGGTCCTCGAGCAGCGCGTACGCGGTAGACAGCTCGCCGCGGTAGTAGGCCGGCAGGAAGATCGCCGACACCGCGATTCGGCCAGCCAGGTATCCGAAGGTGAGCTGCAGGAAGACGAGGCTGCCCGCATACGACACGCCAGGGACGCTCAAGAACGTGAGCGTGCTCGTCTCCGTGGCGACGATCGAGAGCATAACCGCGATCCACGGAAGCGAGCGACTACCGAGGAAGTAGTCGGTGCCGCCCTTCTGACCTCGTCCGAGCCAAGCGCCCCAGACCGTCGTACCGACGAGGTACGCGACGAGGACGACCACGTCGAGCGTTGTGAAACCGGTCACGGAAGGCCCCTTCCAAGCAACGCCTTCGCGTTCGTCACGACGCGACTCCCGGCACCCGACCCATGGAGGCGCGCGACGGTCGCAGGTTCCTGCCGAGCCACCAGAAGCAAACGACGGCAACGAAGAGCATCAGGACACCCCGGCCGGTGGCGCCGAAAATGATCGCACGCGCAGATAGAAGGCGCGCAGGACCGCGTCCTCTTCAGGCCGGGTGGCAAAGGTGACGAGTACGTCACCACGAGCGAGGCGACCATCGACGTCCCCGCCAGCCACCAGGGCAGCGAGCGCCCACCGATGATGTATTCGGTGATCGAGGAGCCGGCGCTTCGCGACATGGCGACTCCGATCCCCGCCGCGAACACGAAGTAGAGTGCGATGATCGCCCAGTCGAGGCGCGTCACGGAGCTCGCTTTCTGATGGCCTGGTCGGTGATGGCGAGCACCGCCGCGTCGTGGACGGCCCGCCTCAGTGGAATGTGCCTTTGGTTCTCTCGCGTCGGGTGCACGCGGTTGGTGAGCAGGATGACCCAGAGGTCCAACTCGGGATCGAGCCAGATCGACGTACCGGTATAGCCGGTGTGGCCATACGCGCTCGGCGTTACGTAGTCACCACCGGACGAACGAGGCGACGGTGTGTCCCAACCGAGTGCGCGCGAGGAGGTGCCGTCGTGGCGCGTCGTGAACATCTCGAGCACGCTGGGCTCGACGAGCCTCTGCGCACCGGCTCTGGCGACCGGACACGGCTCTCCGGCGATCTCCCCCGGCCTGCACGCGGGGGAGACGCCTCCGTTGAGCATCATGCGCGCGAAGACCGATAGGTCGACCGCGGTGCTGAACAGCCCAGCATGCCCAGCGACGCCCCCCATCGCGTCGGCGTTCTCGTCGTGCACGCGTCCCCACACCAGCTCGTGCCGCCACGTGCTGTCCATCTCCGTCGCCGCAATGCGCGGCCGCAAGGTCGCGGCCGGATTGTACCGGGTCTCGCGCATCCCGAGCGGCTGCCACAGCCGATCATTCAGGAAGTCGTCCAGTGATTGTTGCGCGACCTCTTCGATGACCCAGGCCAGCGTCATGATGCCGATATCCGAGTAGATCGTCTCGACACCGGGTTCGAGATCGAGCGGCTCATCGGCTGCGGCAGCCTTGTATGCCTCGACGCCCTCAAGGTCGAGAAACCAACGCCGGAACGGAGGCAACCCGGTCCGATGAAGGAGGAGCTGACGCACGGTGACTCGGCTCTTTCGATCGTCTCCTCTCGACCAATACGGCAGATACGACACGACGGGCGCGTCCAGGTCGAGCAGACCGTCTCCGACCAGCATCATCGCCGCGGTGGTCGTCCCGACGACCTTGGAGACCGACGCCATGTCCCAGATCGACGTCGTGGTGACGGGCCGGCCGCTACCGTACGCGAGCTCCCCGAATGCCTTGAGCGATACGAGCTGGCCGTGCCGTCCGATCGCCAAGGTGGCTCCCGAAGCCGCCGAGTCGGCGAGCGCGGCCTCGATGATCGAGTCGACGCGCGCGAGGCCCTCGGTGGACATGCCGACGGACGCGGGGTCCGCCACGGACTGATCCTGCCCGAACACCCGGCGATCGCCACGGTCGACGATCCCGGCGGCGACCAGCGGGTCGTCGACCGTGCGGGTATCGATCCGCGTCGTCGTCTGCGCGCGGTCGAGGCCGTCGCCGATCTCGGCCAGCGGCGGAATCGGGATCGGGAGCCGGCCCGTGATCGCCTGCTCACCGAACAGCGCCCCGAGCGCCGCACGCTGCGAGACCTCGCGGTCGCCCCACGCCACCAGGTAGCTGCTCACGTCCGGCAATGCCCTCACCAAGTACGGGCTCGCGAACGAAAGAAGCACGGTCGGCTTGCCGGTCGCAGTTTCGTTCACCAGAGCTCGCAAGGGCTCAGGCAGCGCCTCCTCGCCGGAGCCCACGGATGGCGGCACGTACACGCTCACGATGACCCGGTCAGCGTACGCCACCGCCTCGGCCGCGGCAGTGTACGCCGCCGCATCGCTGCGCTCGTCCAGGTGCACCTCCCGGGCCCCGGGCACGCGCTCCAACAGGCCTTGGGAGAACGCCCGGCTCGCCCATAGCCAGCTCGAGCGCGCATAGCGCACGTGTACGGTCTGAACCGGTGCCTCCGCGCGCAGCGGGACCAGACCGCCGTCATCGCGTACGAGCGTGATCGAGCGCACAGCCGCCGAGTCTGCGAGCGCCAGATGTGCTCCGGACCCGACCACCTCGTCGACCGCGTCGAGCGACACGAAGCGGTTCCGATGAAGACCGAGCTCGGCTTTCATCTCCAGCAGCTTGCGCGCCGAGTTCTCGAGACGGGTGCGGGTGAGTCGTCCGCTCCGCGTGGCCTGCACGACCGCGCTGATCGCGGCGGGCACGTCCTTCGGCGACAGGATCACGTCGGCGCCGGCCTCGAGGGCGCGCACGGAAGCCTCGCCGATCCCGTACGCGTCGGTGATCGCGCGCATCGTGAGCGCGTCCGTGAAGAGCACGCCATCGAACCCGAGCTCCGTCCGCAGCAAACCGGTGAGGATGTCTCGCGAGAGCGTCGCGGGTGGCCCGTCGGGACCGAGCACGTTGGGCAGCGCGACGTGCGCCGTCATGATCGCGTCGACGCCTTCCTGGATCGCCCGCTTGAAAGGAACCAACTCGAGGGAGTCCAGGCGCGCACGGTCCGCACTGATCACGGGAAGGCCGATGTGCGAGTCGACCGAAGTGTCCCCGTGGCCGGGGAAGTGCTTGCCGGTCGTATACGCCCCGCCTTCTCTGGCGCCACGAATGAACGCCGCACCCAAGCGCGCGACCAGTTCGGGGTCGGCGCCGAAAGATCGGCTCGCGATGACCGGGTTGTCGGGGTTGTTGTTCACGTCGAGCACCGGCGCGAAGAGCAAGTGCACGCCGCTCGCGCGTGCCTCGACGGCTGTGATACGCCCGTATTCGTACGCGAAGCGCTCGTCACCGATCGCGCCGAACGCCATCGTCGGCGGGAACGAGGTGCCACCGCCCTGCGGCAGCATGGACGGCAACGCGTACGAGCCGTTGATGCGCATGCCCGGTCCGCCGTTCTCGAAGTCGGCGGCCACCAGCAGCGGGATCTCGGCGCGTGCCTGTAAGGCGTTGAGCTTGGCCACATACGCATGAGGTGTCCCGATCGAGGGGGACACACCGCCGATGCGGTCCTCTACTACCCAGCGCTCGAGCGGCTCGAAATCCGGGCTGCTGGGCGACACGTACCCGCCCGGAATCCACTCGATGACGAGCTGACCCACGAGCTCTTCCAGCGTCAGGCTCTCGAGCGTCTCGTCGACCCAGCGGCGGGCTTCCGCGTCCAGCCCGTTGATGCGACCGAACGGCGCCGGCACGGTGACCGAGGGCGGAGCGCCACAGGCGGCGATCAGCGCGAGCGCCGCCATCGTCAGCACGCGCTTCCTAAGCACGTCAACGACTGCCACTGGCGCTCCGCCTCTGTGGAATCGTCACGCCGGCACCGATGTCGAAGAGCGGAGGAATGCTCGCGGGCGTCCGCCCCGTGATGGCGAACTCCCCGAAGAGCGCCTGTGCCGCCGCCGTTTGGCTCGCCTCCGAGCCGCTCCAGCCCAGCATGTAGGCCTGCACGTCCGGGAAAGAGGTGATCAGGTAGGGATTGCCGAAAGAGACCACGATATGCGGGACCCCGATCCGGTCGAGTCCTTCGATGAACTCCACGACCTCGTCCGGCAACGCGAGCGAGCCCTGGTACGAGACCGCGGTCACGTAGGTGCTGACGATCACGAGCGCTTGCCGGCGGGCCGCACGGAGCAAGTCCTGGTACACGGTCGGACTCACGTCGCGATCGAGGTCGGCGGTCGACAGGCGGGGGTACGTCGCCCTCAGACGCCGGTTGAAGTACCGGCCGGCGAGCACGTCCGACGGCCGGCGGAACGAGACCGACATGACCCGGGCGGTGCGGGTCCCGAGCAACGGCAGCAGGTTCCGGCCGTTCCTCAGCACCGTGATCGAGCGCCGGGCGACTTCGGCCGCAAGCTCGGTGTGGCTCGGGATGCCCACGGACTCCTGTATGTGCTCGATCGAGACCTTCCGGTCCAAGTGCAGCCCGATCGCTTCCTTGGTCTGGAGCAGGCGGCGAACCGACGCGTCGATACGCTCCTCCGAGATGCGCCCGGACTCGACCGCGGCCACGATGCCATCGATGGCCTGGGCGGGCGAAGGCGGCATGAGAATCACGTCGGCACCTGCTTCCACGGCACGCACGGCCGCCTCTTCGGCACTGTGTTGGCGCGTGATCGCGCTCATGTCCATCGCGTCGGTGAAGAGCAGTCCGTCGAACCCCATGTCCTCGCGCAACAGCTCGGTCAAAACCGCGTGGTTCAGTGTGGAGGGGGCGCTGTCGCCGTTCGAGATGCCGGGCACCGAGATGTGCGCCGTCATCACCGCGCCCATGCCGGCTGCGATCGCCGCCCGGAACGGCCTCAACTCGACGGAGTCCATGCGAGCCCGGTCATGGCGGATGACGGGCAGCGCCAGGTGCGAGTCGATCTCCGTATCGCCGTGACCGGGAAAATGCTTGCCCGTCGCGATTCCGCCGTTCTCCTGAATGCCCCGAACGAAGGCGGCGCCCAGTTCTGCGACCTTTTGCGGATCCGCCCCGAACGAGCGCACGTTGATGATCGGGTTGTCCGGATTGTTGTTCACGTCCAGTACCGGCGCGAACGGCACGTGGATGCCGACCGCGCGCGCCTCCACGGCCGTGACCCGACCCATCTCGTACGCGAGCCGGGCGTCTCCGGAAGCGCCGAGCGCCATCAACGACGGGAAGTCCGTGGCACCGCCGAGCTCGATGGTGCCCGGCATCTGGACCGCGCCGCGCAAGCGGAAGCCGGCGCCGGTCTCGAGGTCGGCGGCGACCAACAGTGGGATCTCCGAGTGGTCCTGGAAGTCGTTCAGCTTCGCGGCCACCTCGGTCGGGGAGCCCACCGACATGATCACACCGCCGATCTGCTGGTCCTGGATGTAGCCGAGCATGCGCTCGTGACTCGTGGTACCGTCCGGCGCGAAGTCGCCGAGCACCCACGGCATGATGAGCTGCCCGACCTTCTGGCGGAGCGTCATGCCCTCGAGCGTGCGCTCGGACCACCGGCGGGTCTCCGTCGCTTCCTCCCTGGGTGCCTCCGGGTGAATCATCGGTTCGAGCGGCGGGGTCCGCGGTCGGCCTCCCTCGTCGTTGGCCGGCACCTGAGCCGTGGAGTCGAGAACCGGTGGAGGAGGCGTCACAGCCGGGGGAGACGTCCCGGCAGGAGGAGATCCACACGAGACCAGCGCCGCTACGACAATCCACGCGGGCAGGGTCCGAACTACGATTCGGTGTTTGGGAGTGGTTGGTAGCGGCATCGCGTGTAACGAGTTGGTCAGGGGGTCGTTGACGGCGGCGGGCGCGACCCCGCAGCTTGCCGCATGACACGGACAAGACGGACGCGCGCGCTCCGCCGAAGCGCTGACGGACGGGAAGGTACCGGCTCCCTGAAAACGTCACAATCCTGTATTCCCGCCCTGTTCCTGGCTGTTACCCTCTGCGCTTGCGGCGTTCCTGGCAGCGACGCCTCTGTCGGTGCCGAAGCCCAGGCAGCGGCGACAGTGCGGGCGGGGATAGAGGTGCTGCTGTCGGACTCACTGCACCTGATACGCGGTCGCAGAGTCGGCCTCGTCACCAACCATACCGGCGTCTATTGGTCTCTCGCGCCACGAGCCTCCGACGCCGAGCGCGAGACCGCCACCACGATCGACGCGCTCCACGGCGCAGCGGACGCGGAGCTCGTTGCGCTGTACGGGCCCGAACACGGGATTCGCGGCGTCGAGCAGGCCGGCGCGCGCATCGACAGCGAAGTCGACGAGCGAACCGGAGTGCCGATTCACTCGCTCTATGGCCGGACGCTGCGACCTACGCCGGAGATGCTCGAAGGCGTGGAGGTTCTCGTCTTCGACATGCAGGACGTAGGAGCACGTTACTACACGTACGTCTCCACGATGGCGTACGCGATGGAAGCCGCCGGAGAACACGGAATCCCGTTCGTCGTGCTGGATCGGCCGAACCCGATCCGTGGGGATGTCGTGCAGGGGAACGTGCTCGACCCGGAGTACTCCACATTCGTCGGGCTCTATCCCGTACCGATGCGTCACGGGATGACGGTGGGTGAGCTGGCTCGCATGTACGTCGGAGAGTTCGGCGTCGACGTAGAACTGCACGTCGTGCCGATGGACGGGTGGCGGCGCGACATGACGTTCTCAGACACCGGGCTGCCGTGGGTGGCTCCGTCACCGAACATGCCGACGCTCGAGAGTGCGCTCGCATATCCCGGCACGTGCTTGTTCGAGGGCACCCCACTTTCCGTGGGCCGTGGCACCGACCGCGCTTTCCAGTGGGTTGGCGCCCCATGGCTCGAGGGTCCGGCGCTCGCGGAGTCTCTGAACGCATACGGGCTGGAGGGTGTGCGCTTCGAGGCGGCGACCTTCACGCCGGTGAACGCGGGCGACGGGAAGTTCGAAGGCCAGGAGATCCAGGCGGTTCGCCTGGTCCATGAAACCACCAGCTACGACGCGTCGAGGGCCGCGGTCGCTATGCTGCTCGAGGCCTATGCGATGTCCGGCGACAACTGGGCTTGGCGCGAAGCCCATTTCGATCGTCTCGCGGGGACAGACGCGCTCCGCTTGGGTATCGAAGCGGGACAAGACTTCGCTGCGCTGACGGCAGCGTGGGACGAAGGCGTGAGGGAGTTCGAGCGGTTGCGGCGTCCATACCTCATCTACTGACGACTCCCCTCGGAGCAATGATGCGACGACATCTATGCAGCCCCTCAGCGCCAGTCTCAGAGGGTCTTGAGAGTGTTACCCACACGTCCGCCTCCAAGCGACGTCGGCCAGGTCCAGCCGTGCGCCGATGCGCCTTCCTGGCAACCACGCGACCGCTTCCGAAGCGAGAGCGGCGTTTGGTTGGGATCATAGCCATTGGCTTAGTCGTGAAGTGACTATGGCCTCACCCAACGTCCTGGGCAATCGAGGAAACTCGCTCAATCACGAGTCTCAATCGGCGCTCCCACCACGCCGAGCGCATCCGCCAACCGAGACGGGTCACCCCGTACGATACGGCGCCCATCATGCCGACCAGAGGAAGCGCCCACGCCCCGCTGACGCCGAGAAGACCGGCGAGCGCGGCACCTCCGAAAATGCCCCCGAAGGATATCCCCAGGGCGTGGATGATACCCGCCTCCGTCGACTTCGTCGCGGACACGTCGATCTCCGTCCTTCCGTCACGAGAGGAGATTCCGATGATGACGGGCCCAGAACCCTCGTCATGGCTCCACTCCATGCGCCCGAAGACGTCCGCGAGCTCCCCTTTCTGTCCGATCACCGAGCGGATCGCTTGTAGGATTCGGTCCCGATCGACATCGCGAATCTCGCCGTCGACTTGAGACTGGAAGTGCCACATGTACGCGCCCCCGGCGAGTCTGCTCACCTGGCGCTCGACCGGCGAGCTGAGATGGGACGCGGCGACGTCGACGAAGCGTGGATCGATCCCCGCTTCCTGGGCGACTTGCCTCAGCTCCTCGAGCGTCAGGCCGCGCGACGAATCGAGCGTCAGAGCGTGGGAGCGCTCCTCCAACTCGGCAGCCGTCTGAAGGATGCGGCTGATTTCGTCGTCTCCGAATCGCCGTCCCGGTGGCCCGGAGCGGGCGACCGCGGTCTTCGGTTCCCTGCGGGCGCGGTCCTGCTGTCTCCCGTCGTCGTCCGTCACTGCGCCTCCATGGATGCCAGTCGCTACAAGGGATAGGGAAGGGATAGGGATAGGGAAGGGATAGGGATAGGTAATACAACCGCCCTATCGGGCGGGGAAGCGCGGTAGGTCGTAGTGTGGCACGGGACGGGGAGTAAGGGTCGGGCGAGTCGGGCGGAGAGCCGTTGCCGAGCGAGGCGCGGGTGGCGCTCGGATGATGGAAAGGGACGCGGGGATGTTCAGACGGGCGGGTCGAGGTGGCCGAATGGCTCAGCTTGTCCGGGCAGACAGCGGGGGGCAGACCCTCAGTCGTCGAACTCGTCGGGCAGCGACTGGTCGAACACGAATTCTGGGATGGGCTCGGCCTCGGTGGGATCGAAGACTGGGGTCTGGTCGAGGAGGAAGCCTCCCTGCGGGGGGCCGCGAGCCGGTGAGATAGGGGGAGGTGTGTGAGGGAGCTCGAGGTGCACGAGGATGGCGACGACCACGGGCGGGTCGGTGATGAAGGAGAGGATCCTCATGGGGCCGCCACACGCGGGGCAGAGCAGCGGCAGCACCTCGTAGATGCGAGCGAGCAGCACAGCCCATCGGATGCGAGCAGGGCTGGTGGTGCGAGTTGGCTCTGCATCGGTGGAGGGCTGTTGCGTTGGACTCGGGCTCGTTGGGCTAGGGAGCTGAGCGGTGGGTGTCTCGGCGTCGGGTCTGCCGATGTGGGTGACGGCGGCACGGAGTTTGGCATTCGGGGCCAGAACCCCGTGGTACCGGTGGCGGTGGACGCGTGGGGGTGTGACGAAACGAGCTAGCCGCTCGAGAAGCTGAATCGGAGAGAGCAGGAGCTCGGTGCGGCCGTCGGGCGCCGGCTTGGGTAGCCGATAGACGAGCCTGGCGACCCACCTCCGGTGGGTGCCCCGAGCCGAGGGACACGATACCGCCGGGGGCGTAGAGCCGTTCCAGCGCGAAGGGCGGACGAGCACAGTATCGGAGCAGCCGTTCGACGCCTGCTCGGTCGTCACCCTCGATGTGAACGGAGGCGTCGATGCTGAACCCGCCGGATCCCTGCCAGGAAAGCATGCCGTGGGCGTCAACCTCGTCGAGCAGGTCGTGGCGATGGAAGTAGCGCAGCACACGACTTTGCACGACGTGCTGCAGCTCGTCCCAGTGCTCCGGCATGAGTCGGGCGGCCTCATGGAAGCGCACCTCCCCGTCAGACGCGTGGGAGAACACGCCATCGAGCACAACAACGTGGAAGTGGAAGTGCGCGTTCAGAGATGCGCCGAACCGATGCTGGTTAGGATGTCAGAGTGCCGAATCCCATTGGTGCTGACGACCGATCGCTACACGGCGTGGTGGATCCAGCACCGCCTTCGCCGCACCCGCAAGGAGTTCGCCGCCGACCGCTTAGAGAAAAAGGGCACCTGAGAGTGTCAGCTTATATGTGTCGTATACAGTGCATGACTTGACACTATCCTCGGCTAGAGATCGAGGGGTATGAAAGATTATCAGCAGCTATGCGGAATCGCCGGCAGGTGAGGCGTGTCCGTCGTGTGCGACGCTTATTCATTGACAGTCAGGGCCCCGGTACCTATCCTGCCTTCGACAAGGAGGTAGCGACCATGAGGGAGCCCCATCCGAAGCGTGAGTTTCTGGAAGCCGCCGGAGCGCTGCACCCGCATCCGGAGCGTGTGCGGGCTCAGCTCTTCGAGCGCCACCGCTTCTTCGATCCCCTGGACAAGGTGCAGGTGAAGTACGAGATGCTGCGGGCCCATGCGGTGGACGGAGAGACGGTTGTGGCGGTCTCTCAGGCGTTCGGCTTCTCGAGGCAGACGTTCTACGGCACACTCCACGCCTTCGAGGAGCTGGGTGTCGTGGGCCTCACGGACGAGAAGCGGGGTCGCCGGGGCCGGGTGAAGTTGACGGAAGAGGACGTGACGTGGGTTGAGGCCCGGGCCGCGGAGGCCCCCGAGCTCAGTGGGCGCGAGCTCGCCGAAGAACTGTTCGACGAACGCAGTGTGGCGGTACATCGCAGAACGATCGAACGGCTCGTGGCGGGGGCCGGAAAAAAAACCGCTGAAGACACGCGAGGGGAGGCGGCCGGCCCCGCTGGCTCCCGGACAGAAGAGGGCTCGCCCTTCCCCTTCGTGGCCCTCGGCGGTCGTGCCCAGCAGCGCTACGAAGCGCTGCGTGCGTACATGCTTGTGCCGAGGGAGGGACGCGCCCGGGCGAGTGCCGCCCGCTTCGAGCTCAGCCGCTTCGAGCGCTTTGGCCTGCTCGGGCTCCTGGAACGGGACCCGGTGGGCGAGGCGTGGCGCGCGGATCGGGTGGGCACTTTCCACGTGGAGATGATCCCGGTGGGCACCGCGGACACGGCCGACCGTCGGACTCGCCTCTAGTTCATCGGCCGACTCACGAGCACGTTCCAGGGCTCCACCGACACGACGTTCTACATCATCGCGCTGTACTTTGGCTCTGTATCGGTTCGGAAGACGCGGCATGCGGTGGCTTGCGGGCTCATCGCGGACGCGACGGCGATCGTGGCAGGGATCTTCATCGCTTACTTGTTCTTCCATTAGCGGCTCGTAGCCGGAGCGCGCGCCCTAGCCCCCCACACCGGCAGTCCCCGAGTCCAACCAGTTCGCTTCAGGCTTGACGGACGTGACTCGCCTGTGTAGCATCGACCATCGATAATCACCTGTCGATAATCACCTGTCGATAATCACCTGTCGATAATCACCTGTCGATAATCACTCGTCGATAATTGTGGATTGTTCATCGCACGTCGGCGATAGGACGCGGGGACAGCCGATGCCAAAGACTCAGATCGACGAACGACCCACTCGCCCGCTCACGCCGGCTACGTTCCACATCCTGCTCAGCCTGATGCACGAGGCCGCCCATGGCTATCACATCAAGCGGATGGTCGAGGAGCGGACGTACGGCGCGGTCCTGCTCGGGGCTGGCACGCTGTACGCTGGCATCAAGCGGATGACCAACGACGGCCTGATCGAAGAGGCGGAAGCTCCGCGGGATGCCAGGGACGTCGAGCCGGGCCCGCGCTGGCGATTCTACGCGATCACGCAGCGGGGAGGCGAGGTGCTCGAGCGTGAGATTGCGCGGATGGAGTCGGACCTGGCAGCAGCTCGCGCCGTTGTGCGCAGGCCCGCGTAGTGTCGACCCCCGGCTACGAGATGACGCCGACTGTGGGCGAGCCCTCTCCGAGGTCTCATCGGCTACTGCTCCGGGCCTATCCGCAGTGGTTCAGGGATGAATTCGGCGCTGAGTTGACTGGACATCTGGCGTGCCAGCGCACGGAGCCGCGATACGCAGCGCGAGCAGTGGGCACGGCACGCTTTTGGTGGGACGCTGGGCTCGATGCGCTGGTGACGGGCGTGAAGCTGAGGCTGGGACGCATGAGCGAGCGCGCCTCGGGCCTCTGGAGTGGACGACGAGGAAGTGGCGATGGCCGGTTCGCCGGCGGCGCAGACAATGGACCGAACTGGGGAGGGGTAGAGGCGATGTTGGAAGCGATCATGAGGGACGTGCGGCACGCGATGCGCGGCTTGAGGAAGAACCCTGGCTACGCTCTCGTCTTCATCGTAACCCTGGGCCTCGGCATCGGAGCGAACACGGCGATGTTCAGCGCCGTGAACGGAGTGCTGCTGCGCCCGCTCCCCCACGCGGATGGTGATCGGCTCGTGTATCTCCGTCAGTCGGCTCTGCTCGCGGATACCGAAAACGCGCTGTTCTCGGTCCCCGAGATCGATGACTACCGTCGAGGAGCTCCCTCTCTCGAGGCGGTTGCGGAGTTCTCCGCTCTCACCTTCACGATGCTCGGCTATGACGCGCCGCGTCTCGTGCGGGCCGGAATCGTGACTGGGAACTACTTCGAGGTGATGGGGCTGTCGGCGACACTCGGCCGGACGGTGGGCATTGAAGACGCCGGAGAGGGCGCGCCTGCAGTCATCGTCTTGTCGGACGCATACTGGCGGAGTGCTTTCGGCGCCGATCCGGGCATCATCGGAACAACGGTCGAGATGAACGGACGCATTGCGACGTTCGTTGGAGTTGCCGAGCCGGCACCGCCGTATCCGGAGGCCACCGATATCTACGTGAACCTCGCGACGAGTCCGCACCACCTCGATGCGTCGATGAGCCATGACCGGCGCCACCGGATGACCGAGGTTTTCGCCCGGCTCGCGCCCGCGGCGACCGTCGAGTCGCTCCGCACCGAGGTGTCCACGATTACGGCGCGTATTCACGAGGAATACCCCGAGGCGTACGCCGCCACGTCGGGATTCGACGTAACGGTCACGCCGCTGAAGACACAGCTCACGGCCCGCGCACGGCCCACGCTCCTGCTTCTTCTCGGCACCGCGTTCTTCGTGCTGATCATCGCGTGTGCCAACCTGGCGAACCTCACGTTGACGCGGGTGCTGCGGAGAGATCACGAGCTGGCTATCCGCGTGGCGCTCGGTGGGAGTCGCGCAGCGCTCCGGCGTGAGCTCCTGGTCGAGAGCCTCGTCCTAGCCAGTGCCGGAGCCGCGCTCGGGCTGCTCTTGGCTTCCGTCAGCCTGAACCTGCTCATCAGCTTCGCCGAGCGATTCACGTCGCGTGCGTCGGAGATCGCACTCGACCCGTCGGTCTTCGCTTTCGCTCTCGTCGCCGCGGTCTTCGCCTCGGTGTTTTTCACGATGGTGCCTCCCTTGCCGGATGGCGACGGCGTGAGCAGGGCTCTGACGAAGGGCGGTACGCGCTCGACGGTGGGGGCTGGAGCGAAGCGCGCACAACGAGCGCTAGTGGTGGCACAGATCGGAACTTCGTTCGTGCTGCTCGTCGGCGCCGGGCTGCTCCTGCGCACGATGATGCATCTGAACCGGATCGATCCGGGGTTCGACGCGGCGCAGATCCTTTCAATGGACATTCCGCCCAATGCTCTCATGCGGGCAGATGAGGAGACGCGGAATCGATACCTGGCGATCGTGGAGGACGTGCGAGCGCTACCGGGCGTGGATGACGCGGCGCTGGCCATGTCGGTGCCGCTGAGCTCGAGCGGGAACTTCACGACCATGACGATGGAGATGGCCGTGGAGGGCGACGTACTCGTGCCGGGCGCTCCGCAGCCGAGGGCGGATTTCCGTGTGGTGTCCTCGGGCTACTTCTCGACGATGGGCATCGAGTTGCTTCGCGGTCGTGAGTTCACGTCGACGGATGTCGGGGACGCTCAGCTGGTCGTCGTCATCAACGAGTCGATGGCGCGGACCCACTTCGGTGAACGCGATCCGCTGGGTCAGCGTATCGCGTGGACCAACCCGTTGTCGTCTGCCGGGCCGCCCGAGTGGCGCACCGTCGTCGGTGTGGCAGCGGATACCAAGGACGGCGGCCTCGTCGCCGAAGTGTTCCACGCGATGTACATGCCGTATCAGCAGATGTTGCTAGCCGGCGCGCTCGTCGTCCGCGTGAGCGGAGACCCGGTGGCCGTCGCACCCGCCGTTCGTGAGGCGATTCTGGCACACGATTCGAATCAGGCCATCGACAACGTCATGACGATTGCGGCGCTGAGTAGCGAGTCTGTTGCACCGCAGCGGCTCAATGCACTGCTGCTGGGCGGGTTCGCGGTGCTCGCGCTGGTGATCGCAGCCGTAGGGATCGGCGGCGTGCTCGCGTTTTCGGTCGGGAGCCGCACGCGGGAGTTCGGTGTCAGGTGCGCGCTGGGGGCTAGGCGACAACAGGTCTGGTCCGGCGTGGTTACGGAAGGAGTCACGCTGGCGGCATTAGGCGTCTCCCTGGGGACCGTCGTCGCTGTGGTCATGACGCGCTTCATTTCGGGTCTATTGGTCGGAGTTCAGGCGCTGGATCCCGTGACGTTCGTCGCGGTGGGCCTGCTGCTGGGTGGCGTCGCGATCATCGCGGCCTGGGTGCCCGCGTGGCGGGCCGCTTCGGTGACCCCTATGGAGGCGCTGGCGGCGGAGTAGCGCATGGTGGGTGGCGGCTGAGCGCGTGCGGCCGCTGCACCAGCTGCTGATCCAGGTCCCATCGTTTGAACTCGTAGCGCTGCGTCGAGCGCGCCTGCCCCAACACCTGACACGCCCGGCGCTCGGAGACCGCCAATGCTCGCTGCACGTGCCACACGGCAGCTCGTCTCCGGGCCGGGCTCAGAAGTTTCCCTCAGCGACCTCCTTCAGGATGCTGATGTCCACCACCTGGTCGGCCACGATCCTCTTCAGGCGTGTGTTCTCCTGTTCCAGGGCCTTCAGCCGCTTCAGAGCCTGGATCCCCATCCCGCTGTACTGTTTCCGCCAGCGATGGTACGTCGCTTCGCTCACCTCCAGACGCCGGCACGCATCGACGATCGACGCCCCGCCGCTCAACAGCGCGTCCGCCTCGCGTAGCTTCCGCACGATCTGTTCCGGCTTGTGTCGCTTTCTCATCCTCGAGCCCTTCCCCCTGTTGGGGTCGTTGGACTCTGACCCTCTGCATGCACGGGAAGCTCCATGCGCGAGAACCGGGAGATCCCTCAAAGACCGCCCGCACGTGATGGCGTGCCGGGCCGCATCGGGGAGGCAGAGCCGTAGCCGATGATGCACGGTCGAGGGAAGTCGGACGGACGCGTAGTACCAACGAAGTCGGCGAACGCTACGGCGTTACAGCGGAGGTCGGGAAGCCATGGCAAACCCTACACGGGCACGCAGGGGGAAACCCCGGAACCAGCCAAGGGTGAGCCTACAGCGGAGCGGTCCCGAGGTGGCGACGGCGCGGAGTCGGTGGAGGGAAGGCGTCCGGCCAAGGGGAACACGGATCGGCAAAACGCGTCCCGGACACAGAGCCGGACAGACGCGCCGAGTGCGCTGGACCGTGTGCGCCGAGTGGCAGCTCGGCAGAAGGATGCGAAGTTCACGGCGCTTCTTCACCACGTCACGATTGATCGCTTGCGTGCGGCGTTTCTCAGCATCAAGAGAAGGCAGCCGCAGGCGTGGACGGTGTGACGTGGCAGCACTACGCGACGGATCTGGAGAGCAATCTTCAGGACCTGCATGCGCGGGTGCACCGAGGGACGTATCGAGCGAAGCCATCTCGAAGGGTGTACATCCCGAAGGCGGATGGGCGGCAGCGACCGCTCGGTATCGCGGCGCTGGAGGACAAGATTGTCCAGCGCGCCGTCATCGAGGTCTTGAACGCCATCTACGAAGTGGACTTCCTCGGCTTCTCGTACGGGTTCCGTCCCGGGCGCAACCAGCATCAAGCGCTGGACGCTCTCGCGGTCGGGATCGTGCGCAAGAAGGTGAACTGGGTGCTCGAAGCAGACATCCGTGGTTTTTTCGACGCCATCGACCACGGGTGGCTGATAAAGTTTCTCGAGCATCGGATCGCGGACCGGCGGGTCCTTCGCCTCATCCGAAAGTGGTTGAAGGCGGGGGTGATGGAGGAGGGTGAGTGGCAGGCGAACGAGGTGGGCTCACCGCAGGGGGCGACAGTATCACCGCTGCTGGCGAACGTCTACCTCCACTATGTCTTCGATCTGTGGATCCAGCAGTGGCGGACGCGGCACGCCGAAGGCGACGTGATTGTCGTGCGGTACGCCGACGATGTCGTGGTCGGATTCCAGTATCAGAGCGACGCCACTCGCTTCCGGATGGAACTCGATGCGCGGTTAAGAAAGTTTGCGCTCGAACTCAACCCGGAGAAGACACGGCTCCTGGAGTTCGGTCGGTACGCCGCTGAACGCCGAGCCGTGCGGGGCATGGGCAAACCGGAGACCTTCGACTTTATGGGCCTCACCCACATCTGTGGCAAGACTCGAGCGGGAGACTATCTCCTCGTCCGTCACACGTCGCGGAAGCGGATGGCGGCCAAATTGCGATGGGTCCGAGACGAGCTCATGCGTCGTCGCCACCTCTCCATCAAGAAGCAGGGTCTGTGGTTGTAGCGCGTGGTGGGAGGCTACTTCAACTACCATGCGCTGCCGACGAACATCGAGGCCCTCCAGCAATTCCGCAAAGAAGTGGCACGTCATTGGTTCCGCGCGCTTCGGCGACGGAGTCAGAAGGACCGTACGAGTTGGAACTGTATGGCACCTCGTGTGGAGCGCTGGCTACCCGTGGCTCGTATTCAGCATCCCTGGCCGACAGATCGGTTCGACGCCAGGACCCAAGGTGGGAGCCCGGTGCGGTAATTCCGCTCGCCCGGTTCTGTGCGGGGGGCCCCGGGCAACCGGGGTCCCTACCGCGACGTCGCACAGGAAGGTGGGGCAGCACGTGATCGGTGACGTGGGCCGCGACCTCGGCCATGCGCCGCGTATTACGGTCTCGGCCTCTTCCTAGCTGTCGAGTTCGTCACGGACCGCGAGGGGAAGACGCCATCGGCGGAGGTCGCGTCCTACGCGGTCGAGCGAATGAAGGACCTGGGTATACTGCTCAGCGCCGACGGCCCCGATCACAACGTCATCAAGATCAAGCCACCCCGGCCCTTCTCGCTCGCGGACGCCGAGCGCTTGGTTCGGGAGCTCGACGCGGTCCTGGGTGAAGACCGCGTGAGGGAGATCGCTGGGCGGGATTGAGCCGGAGCACGTCATCCACCGATGGTATCGGGAAGTGCGGAGCCCTCGGCTCGCATCGCAGTCGAGCACCCGGACCTGTCCCATGTGAAGGTGATGATCTTCAACGCGGGGATGGGCCGGTCCAGGTCCGTCAGTACCATCGTCGACGGGTTGACGAATAGGCACGCAATCGTAGACCCGCTCAGGGGGATGCTCAGGGTCGACGCGCCCGTCGTCGTCGCCGAGCCCGACACGCTCGACGCGTTGAGGCGGTTGTGGATCCGGATGCCGGCCCTCGGCGCCGGATCGAACGCATACTCGAAGTGGCCGTCCCAGTTGAAGCCGAAGCCGGCGCGTTGGAAGTTCAGCGTGCCACCGGTGATCGATATCTCTCCGCAGTAGCTCGTCGGGCAGAGCGAGAAGTCCACCGTAATCTGCATGGGGCCGGGGTATCGCATGACGACCGTGCAGGTATTCCCGTTCCTCACGCAGGGCCCGGTGAAGCCCTGGAGCACGGAGCCCTCCGCCGGCGTCGCGGTGATGACCACCGAAGTGCCGTCCTCGTGGTCATTGCCCGCGGGGACTGTCGTGATGAACCCATTGCCGGCGCCGGCCCGTTGGATCAGAAGCCGGACCAACGGGGGACGCACGGTGATCTGGACCGCCGCGCTCGGTCGGCCGATTGCGGCGTTGGTGCACGTGACGGTGATCGTCGTCGTCCCCGGTCGGAGAGGCGTCACCTGGCCTCGTTGATCGACGAGCGCAACCGTGGGGTCGCTCGACAGCCACGTGAAGGCCGACCCCTCGGTCGTGACCCCGCCCTTCGTGACCCCACGAGCCCCGACGTGCGCAGCATCCCCTACCCGGGGATTCAGGCTCGTCGTCTCGAGCCGGACCGCCTCGCAGGTTGGCCGAACATCCGTGGACCCACAGGCTGCGCAAACCCATAACACCACGACGTAGTACCCACGCCATCGACGCTCCATCGTATGCCTCCGACCGTTCTCCTGCTCGGCAACCCCATCCATGAGCCGGTACGTAATGATGTCGCATCGTGAATGTGTGAGGCAAGCGCCAGGTTCAGACAAAAGCGGTCATCGTGCGACACTCCCGTCACCGCGCGGTGCGTCCAGCGCAGCGGCTGACGGAGGGACTCGCGTCGCTCGCGGGGCGGCACGAAGTCATCGGCGACGTCCGCGGTCTCGGCCTCTTCCTAGGTGTCGAGTTCGTCACGGACCGCGAGACGAAGACGCCATCTGCGGAGGTCGCGTCCTACGTCGTCGAGCGAATGAAGGACTTGGGTATACTGCTCAGCGCCGACGGCCCCGATCACAACGTCATCAAGATCAAGCCACCCCGGCCCCTCTCGCTCGCGGACGCCGAGCGCCTGGTTCGGGAGCTCGACGCGGTCCTGGGTGAAGACCGCGTGAGGGAGATCGCCGGGCGGGGCTGAGCCGGACTCCGCAACAGTCCGTCGAGAGCCCGTCGCAACCTCCGAGCGCCCCACACTGTCCTATACCTTGACTGTCTAGGTATCCATGCCGCATACTCCTGGATACCCAGTCTAACTAGGTAACAGGGAGATCCGGTGGCCAAGCCCCGCAACAAGCTGCTCCACGGCACGCTCGTGCGCCACAGGGTCGTGCGGATGGCACGGATGAAGATCCGCAGGACCGCCCCGGCGATGTCGGGGCTGCCCTCCAGGAAGGTACGGAGCCGCTTCGGAAGGCTCAGCACCCACTGTCGCACAAGGAAGGTGGGGCAGCACGTGATCGGTGACGTGGGCCGCGACCTCGGCCATGCGGCGCGTATTACATGACGGGCAGACGCCCCGCGTCGCGCATGAGAACGCGAGCAGCCGCTCGTGGCCACAGTCGTCACACCGTACGCGAGCAAACCCGTGGGCGAGGATGCCGCAGCGGAGGGGGCACCGCGCGAAGCGTGGTCCCTTAGATCCTTCTCCACCCACGAGGGCACACCGTAGCCCATGGGATCGCTCTCGGTGGCTTGAGCGAGGAACGTCTCTAGATGATGCTGCACCACCGGGTAGAGCGGCGTGGTGGTAGGCCGGCGCGGTCGGTAGACGTGCCGGGAGCCGGCCCAGTCGGGTGTACGGGCCGGGGTGTGTCGGTATCGGTGGAGGCGCTGCGCCGGGGTCGCCATCGCGGAGCTTGCCCCCGAACCCGGGGCGTTACCATGGGCGAGCGGGCGAGGTCTCGTGCGGACGCTGGCGGCCAAGACACGAGCCGACGGCGTGTAGCGAGCGTGTGCCTTGACCGCCAGCCCCAGAGAAGGGCGCAACAGCATACGTATATATCAGAAGCGAGTATACGTATACCTGCCGGAAGCCGGTCGTGAAGCCTGGCTGGGTCCCCCGTCTTGATCTGCCCCCCCCGACGGCCGCCCTCAGCGCGCTGTCAGTGCCACCAGCTCCGCCGGGTGACCGGGCCCACCCACCGCTACGACGATGTACTGGCGGCCATCGACCATGTAGGTCATCGGCGTGCCCGTGGCTCCGGCTGGTAGCTCGATCTCCGCGACGGTATCGCCCGTCCGCTTGTCGTATGCCCTCAACCATGGCGCGCCCCCACCGGCGACGAAGAGCAGCGTCGGCGTGACCATCGAGCCGGCGCGTCGCGCTTCCCCGGTCTTGGGGACATCGACGCCCTCCAGCGCGGGATGATCGCGTACGAAGTCCGGAGTGTCGCCGTTCGGAACCATCCACAAGTGCTCGCCGGTGTTCAAGTCGATCGCCGTCACTCTGCCCCAGGGAGGCTTGATGAGCGGCAGGCCCTGCGGTCCCTCGAGGCGCCAACGCGCATCGATGTAGTTCATGTCCGACTGCTCGGGATCGTTGAACAGGCCCCTCACGATGGGCCTCGTGATCGACGCTACGTAGAGGACTCCGCTCTCCACGTCGACCGCGGCGCCCTCCCAGTTCGCGCCACCGCCCTGCCCGGGGGACTGGATGAGCCCCTTGGGACCGTCCACGGCACCCTCGAGCGAGGGCGGTGTGAAGAGGGGGCCCATCCGGTACTGCGAGGCGATCTCGACGGCTTCGGCCCTCAGCTCGGGCGTGAAGTCGATCAGGTCGTCGACCGTGATCCCTTGCAGGTCGAAGGGCGCGGGCTTGCTCGGGAATGGCTGCGTCGGTGAGGTGCGCTCGCCGGGGACGTCACTCCTGGGTACGGGCCGCTCCTCGATCGGCCAGATCGGCTCGCCGGTCAGGCGATCGAAGACGTAGGCGAAGGCCTGTTTCGTGACCTGAACGACGGCCTTGATCGGTGTGCCGTCCACCGTGACGTCCACGAGGATCGGCGGCGCCGGATTGTCGTAGTCCCAGATCCCGTGGTGGACCATCTGGAAGTGCCAGACTCGCTCTCCGGTCAGGATGTCGAGGCACACCAGGCTCTGCGTGAAGAGGTTGTCCCCGAGTCGATGACCGCCGTAGTAGTCGCCGGTCGCGGCTTCGGTGGGCAGGTAGACGAAGCCGAGCTCCTCGTCGACCGAGAAGGGCGCCCACACTCCGGCGTTGCCGGTGTAGCGCCACGACTCGTTCTCCCACGTATCGTGTCCGAGCTCGCCGGGCAGAGGAATCGTGTGGAAGATCCACAGGCGCTCCCCGGTCCGTGCATCGTAGCCGCGTACGAAGCCAGGCGTGTTCTCCCTGCTCACCGGGTTGAGCCCCGTGAGCATCGCCGCACCGACCACGACCACGCCGTTCGAGACGACGGGAGGGGAGCTCGATCCGATCGTTGCCTCGATGGGATCCACCGGTCGGTCCAGGCCGCTCTTCAAGTCGACCACGCCGGACTGCCCGAACGCTGGCACAGGGCGTCCTGTCCTGGCATCCAGTGCGACCAGATGGTAGCCGGGGGTGATCACGAAGATCCGCTCGTCGGGCCCATCCTTCCAGTACGACACGCCCCGCCCCGAACTGACCCGGGGCGCATAGTCCGTGCGGACGCCCTCGTCCATGCGATACATCCAGAGCGTTTCGCCGCTCGCGGCATCGATCGCGACGACAGCCCGCCGGTACCCGGCCGTGGTGTAGAGCACGCCGTCGACCATGATCGGCGTGACGCGGTAGTTGAACTCGGGCTCGGGGCCGAAGTTCTCGGCCTGCCAGCGCCAGGCGATCTCGAGGCTCCCCACGTTGTCGCGATCGACCTGAGAGAGAGCCGAATACTTGGTGCTCCCGCCGTCGGCGGCGTACGCAGGCCACTCGCCGTTCCTCGCACCGTCCTGCGCAAGGATGGGGGCCGCCCAGAAGAGGGCGATGAGCGACAGCGTCAGGCGATGGATTTCAGTCCGCTGGATCATGCCGCCAAGATGCGGCGCTGAGGCTCAGCCGAACAGGACCGCTTCGACCACGAGGCCCGGCCCGAAGGCGAGCGCCACGCAGGGACGCGGGGCATCGCGCCGACGCAGTCTGTCGAGGATGAAGAGCACGGTGGCCGAGGACATGTTGCCGTATTCGGCGAGCACGTCGCGTGAGACCTCCATCGCGCCGTTCGTCAGCCCGACGGCGTCGACCACCGCGCTCAGCACGCGCGGCCCCCCCGGGTGCACGGCCCAGGATGCCACGTCGTCGAACCCGAGCCCGTGCTGACCGAGCCACTGCTCGAGCCATCCCGACAGGTGTGCCCCGATGAGGTCGGGTACAGTGGCCGAAAGCGTCATGCGGAAGCCGTGGTCGCCGATGCGCCACGACATCGCGTCCGCGGAATCGGGCATGAGCAGCGTGCCGTTTGCGAGCACCCGCCACGCGCCCGTGTTCTCGCCGTCGTCGGAGACGCCCACCACCGCGGCGGCACCGTCGGCGAAGAGCGCGTTGGCCACCACGAGTTGGGGGTCCCGACCGTAGGCGAAGTGCAGCGTGCACAACTCCACCGCCGACACGAGCACCCGGGCGTCCGGGTTCGCGCCCGTGAACGATGCCGCCACACGCAGCCCGTTGAGCGCGCCGTGGCACCCCATGAAGCCGATGTGCGTGCGTTCGACGCCAGGCGAGAGCCCCAGCCGGTCGATGAGCACCGCGTCGAGCCCCGGAGAAAAGAAGCCCGTGCACGAGACCGTCACGACGTGGGTGAGCTCCTTCGCTTCGAGTGCGGCGTCCCGAAGTGCCGCGCGCGCGGCGGCCTCCGCGAGCGCCGGCGCGTCGGCCTCGTAGCGCCTCATCCGGAGCTCTGTGGACGGGCCGAGGTCGTCCTTGTCGACAGCCTCCTCGTAGAACGACTGTCGGTCCATCGGCGGGCCTTCGGCTCTTTCGAGTAGTACGCTGTGACGCTTGCGCACGCCGGTCTTCCGGTAGAGCGCTCGGATCGTCCCTGCGCGCTTCGGGTCCAGCGCGGCGAAGCGGGCACCGATCTCGGCAGCGTCCGTCTGCGCGATCGCGTGCTCGGGTACCGAAGTGCCGAACCCGGTAAGGAGCAGGCTCATGACACCGACAGGCGTACGACCGGCGCCGCGCCGGCGCGGCGTACGAACGGACCCGCCACGGCCGGCAGACGCGCCAGGAGGCGTAACGTGGAAAGCACGAGCCGTGGCCGGCGGGACGTCCACGCCACCGCGCGGCAGAGCCTCTGCGCCCGCGCCATCGACTGCGAGTGGGCTCGATCCCACGCCACGAGCAGCGCGGGATCCCACCCTCGGGCCGCTCGCGCCGCGAGTGGGGCGAGCGCGCGGGCTCCCGCGAGTGCCCAGGAGATACCCTCTCCGGTGAACGGCTCCACGTAGCCGGCGGCGTCGCCTACCGCGAAGACGCGCTCTCGGCCCCGCGTCCGTGGGGATCTCGTCAGCGCGCGCGTGCCTTTCCATCCCACCGACGGACGCTCCGGCAACGTGGGAGAGCCTGCGGTGCGCAGCAGTGCCGCGACCGCGTCACCGGGTGAGGCATGCTCCCTCAGCCATGAGGGATCGAGCGCGGCTGCGACGGTCAGGCTGCCGTCCGCGACCCGGACGAGTCCGACGTATCCGCCTTCACCCACGACCATGTGAATCTCGCCGCGTGCGTACGCCGCGGTGTCCGGTGCGAACACCGCACCAACACCGATGCGCGAGCCGGGCGTGAGCCTGTCGCCGCCGCCGCCTTTTGCCGCAGACAGCCCGCCACCGAGTCCACCTGCATCGATGACCACGCGCGCCGCAACCTCTAGATCGCCCTCCGCCCGCTCTATCCGGACGATGCGCGTGCTGCCGTCGATCGGCCCGAGGCGGGCGCGCGCCGGTGTCATCGCCACGACGCCGGCTTTCCGGGCGGCGCTCAGCAGCATTTGGTCGAAGGAGCGCCTCGATACGGCCATCGAGCCGCTCAACGGCACGCACGCCTGAGTGGACCACGCGGCGAGGCGAAGGCGCCGGAGCGGTACGCCGTCCGGTGGCTCGGGGAGGCCCGCCTCGCCGAGTAGCTCCAGGGTCCCCGGGCTCAAACAGGCACCGCAAACCTTCCAGCGTGGCATCGGCTGACGTTCGACCACCAGCACCGAGAGATCACGCCGGGCGAGCTCGAGGGCGGTCATCGTGCCTGCGGGACCGGCGCCTACCACGACGGCGTCGTAAACGGCGTCATACACGACGTCGGTCGAAGTGTCGATCGCGCTCACGCGCCGCGCCGCCACGTCAGCTGGAAGCGCTGGGGCCAGCACGCCTCGACGCGCGCACCGTCGAGTCCTGCGCGGCGCGCGAGATCGCGCGCCTCCTCCAACGAGAAGGCCCCCTCCACCGAGCGGGGTCCGTCCGTGTGGGCTACCTCCGACCGTGAGATCACCCTGAGCACGCCGAAGGCGAGAAGGTATCCCGCGACGGTTCGCCGCAGGTCCTGAACCAACAGGGTGCGACGTGTCCCTTCGGCCATCGCCTTGAGCAGGGCGACAGCCTCGTGCTCGTCCAGGTGGTGGAGAAAGAGCGACGAGCACACGACGTCGTAGCTGTCGGGAATTCCTCCTTGCAGCGCATCCAGCTCGAAGAAGTGCGCCCGGACGCCGGCACGCTCAGAGTTCTCGCGTGCGACTTCCAGCGCCGCCATGCTCACGTCGCAGCCGTGCACCTCGAGGTCGAGACCGGAGCGAGCCGCCCGGCGGGCGAGCGAGACCACGACGTCCCCACCTCCGCAGGCGATGTCCAGAACGCGGATCGTCCGAGGGGCCCCGGCGTTGTGCAGTCCATGGATCTCGGCCCAGATCCTGTGAGCCACGCGCGATAGCGCGTTCACGCGAGCGAGCGCGCGCAGGGCGCTGGCTCGTCGCGCGGGTGCGAGACTCGGAGCATCCATGAGCTCCGGTCGGCGGTGACGGGTGTCGAGGTCGGGCAGAATCATCCCGACCAGAATAGGGTGGCGGACCGGCCTGTCCTACAGCGCCCGAGCCCTCCCTACCCGATCCCTTCCGCCCGCGCCCCTGTGAACGGTATGGAGCCGGCGCCTTCGGGCAGCTCGATGTACCCGGTGACGGAGTCGCCATCCACGGCGCCGCCCACCCCCAGCGTGTACCACTGGCCCTCGTAGAGTACATCGAGTCCGAAAGACAGCGTCGACCCGTCGACCATGCCGTTGGATATTCGGGCGTCTGGCACCGCGCTCAGTTCTACCGTCCCCGTCACCGTAGTGCCTTCCTGCACCAGGGCCAAATAGAGGGTCACCGCTCCGCCTCCCTGCGGGTCCTGGAAGGAGAGCTCCCAGTTGCCTGTGACGTCGACGTCTTGCGCGGCTAGCGGAAGCGCGATGAGTGTCAGTGCTACGGCAATGACGCCGAGGCGGGTCAGGAGGTGGGCCATGAGGAGCTCCGGGTATGAGGGCCTTCGCGACGTTCTAAAATGCTTCGAGCTTGTGGAAGACCTCGGTTCCGTTCTTGAACCAGTGCTCGCGGAACGGAGACTCGGAGACGTCGCCTAGGAAGTGGTCCGCGGTCATCGAGTGAGGGAAGAGCTTCATCTCCCCTTGCTCGTTCTCGTGCACGGTGTAGTCCCCGCTGATCTGCAGCGTGGTGCGGAGCCGTTGGTCCCCGTTCATCATGAAGCCCTGCAGTAGATGCGTCGTGGTCTCCCACGCGCCCTGGGTAACGCTGAGGTCCATGATCGGATCACCGCCGCCGAAGATACGAACCCGCAGCTTATCGCTGGTCTCGATGAACTGCGCATCAATGTTCTCGGGGTGGTACGGGAAGTGGAAGCGCTCGGACTTGATGCGGCGCGCCTCCGCGGAGCTCGTGGCGGCGAGGAACGGGAAGAAGGCCGCTTTCGCGTGCTGGCCCCACTCCGCGACCAACGGCGGCACGATCACCGAGAACATCAACTCGGTATAAGGGCCCACCACGCTGTCGTCGAAGAGGAAGGCTGTGACTGAGAGCACGCTTCGCTGGTGGGTCACCTCGATCGGTTCGAGGTGCTCTGGCAGCACCGCGCGCGCGTCCGCCGTCGCCATCTCGAAGAACGCGCTGACGCCTGAGCGAAAGCGATAGATTCCTACGGACATACGTCGTACCTGCGGAGGACCCGCACCATGGCGGCTACGCCTTCCTCCAATTCTTCCTTCGAGTGCGCCGCCGAGATCGACATGCGGAAGCGCGACTTGTGCTTGCCGACCGCCGGGTACCTCACGGGGTTGATGTAGACACCTTCGCGGAAGATGTCCTCACCCATCTGGAGGACACGCGCGTCGTCCCGGACCATGATCGGGATGACCTGCGAAGTGGAGTCCCCGATCGGGACCTCTGCGTCCGCGAGAAGCTTCTGCATGTAGGCGACGTTTTCCCACAGCTTGGCGCGCAGCTCGGGCTCGGTACGTGCCAACTCCAGCGCCTTCAGGACGCCTGCAACCACGACGGGCGAAAGCGCACAGGAGAAGACGCGGGAGCGTGAGAAGCCGCGCAGGTAGTTGATCAGCTTGTGCGAGCCGGCGGTGTAGCCGCCCTGGCCGCCGAGGCTCTTCGAGAACGTGCCGAGATGGATGTCGATCTCGTCGTCGAAGCCTTGGTCCTCGACGACACCCTTGCCGGTCTCTCCGTAGATGAACGCAGAGTGCGCCTCGTCGATCATGATGCGGGCACCGTACTTCCTGCACACCTCGACGATCTCGGCGAGCGGCGGCACGTCACCGTCCATCGAATACACACCTTCGACGATCACCAGCTTCTTGCCATCGAAGCCCTTCAGCTTGCTCTCGAGGTCGTCGACGCGGTTGTGGCGGAAGAAGCGCGACTTTGCCTTTGACAGGATCATCCCGTCGACCACGCTGGCGTGTGCGAACTGGTCAGCCACGATCAGGTCACCGGAGCGCATCAGCCCGGCGATCGTTCCCACGTTGGCGCTGTAGCCCGTGGGGAAGATCAAGGCCGCCTCCTTGCCTTTGAACGCGGCGACTTCCTCGGCGAGCTGTTGGTGTAGGACGGTCGTCCCGCTCAGAATGGGCGAGCCCGACGAGCCACCGCCGTAGATATCCACGGCGTCCTTGATCGCCTGCTTGACCTCCGGACGATACGATAGCCCGAGGTAGTTGTAGGAGGCGAAGTTGACGAGGCCGCGGCGGATTTCGCCCGTATGCGTGTCCTCGACGTCGACCCGAGTCCCCGGCTGGGAGTGCAGCGGCAACTCGTAGAGGTAGTAGCCGGACGGCTTGACCTCACGCCACCAGTCGTCGAACGGTTCCAAGAGGGCGAACGCGTCGCTCCCGGAGCCGAAATAGAAGTTGGTATAGTCGTACTCCATCGCGCTCGGGACCGCGGGCGGCGCATCGACCGCGCTGTCTTCCATAGGGAGGCGACTCGTCGGTCGTCTGGCCGCTTCGGTGGCCTCGGCCGTGGAGCTTCCGTCTTTCGGCTTGGACATATCGTGACCGGCTCGCTTGCGTGAAGTCAGTCCACAATCTCCCGAAATGAGCCGCCGGATTCAAGGAGAAATACACAGATGAAGGATTGCACTGATCGTTTGCGGGGTTGGGCGCCTCCCGGGGAGTGGCGCCCGGCTTCGGCGGGCGGCTTCCTAGCCGCGGCCGCCGACCGACCCTATTCTCGGAGATGCCGGGAACCACCCCAGCCGGGGAGGTCTTTGGTGAGCAGCATTCTCGCGCTCCATCAGCCCTGAGAGAACCATGCCGAGTACGTCAGTTGAAGCAGCGGTACGGGACGCCTATGCCGTCGGCGCAGAGCATCGCGTCGAGGACCTTTGCTGTCCCGTCGACTACGATCCCCGCTATCTCGAGGCGATTCCCGACGAGGTCGTCGAACGCGACTACGGATGCGGAGACCCGAGCCGCTACCTGCGAGAGGGCGAGACCGTACTGGACCTCGGAAGCGGCACGGGCAAGATCTGCTTCATCGCCTCGCAAGTCGTGGGAAGCGAGGGGCGCGTGATCGGCGTGGACATGACGCCGGAGATGCTAGACATCGCGCGGCGGAATCTCCCGGAAGTGGCGAGTCGCGTCGGGTACTCGAACGTCGAGTTCCGACGGGGACGCATCCAGGATCTCGCGCTGGACCTGGATGCGCTCGAACGCGTGCTCGAGAACGACCCGGTGTCCGATGTCGACGGCCTTTTCGCCGCCCAGGCGGTTGCGGACGACCTTCGCCGCACCGAGCCGATGGTCGAGGACGAATCCGTGGACGTCGTCGTCTCGAACTGCGTGCTCAACCTCGTCGAGGGGCGGGACAAGGCGCAGCTCTTCCGCGAGATCTTCCGCGTTCTGCGGCGCGGTGGCCGCGCCGTGATATCCGACATCGTTTCGGACGAGGTCCTGCCAGAGCCAATGCGAAACGACCCCGAGTTGTGGAGCGGATGTGTGGCTGGCGCGTTCACCGAAGGGGACTTCCTGAGGGCCTTCGAGGACGCCGGCTTCTACGGCATCCAGATTCGCGCGCGCCAGGAGAGGCCGTGGCGGACCGTTCTCGGCGTCGAGTTTCGTTCGGTTACCGTGGAGGCGTTCAAGGGCAAAGAAGGAGCCTGCCTCGAGCGGAAGCAGGCAGTGATCTACCGGGGTCCGTTCAAGGAAGTGCTCGACGACGACGGGCACCGTCTGCGTCGGGGTGAACGTGCGGCGGTCTGTGACAAGACCTTCCAGATCTATCGAAGCGAGCCGTACGCGAGCCACTTCGAGTTCGTCGAGCCGCTCGAGCCCATCGCGCTCGTGGACGCAGAGCCGTTCGATTGCGCGAGGACGGCCCCGCGGCACGCACGGGAGACCAAAGGGCTCGAGTACGACGTCACGACCGAGGCCGCGGGCGATGTGTGCGGACCGGACGGCTGCTGCTGAGCGGGGATTAGCCGCGGGCTGCTGGCGCTGACGCCATCTTCATACGCATGCGAACGCTCACGCGGCGGTCAAGCGCGGCCAGCGGATCACGGACAATCCCCTTCGACTTGTCGCGTTTCCCGTCCGGTGCGCTGATGTGTTACCCCAAGGGAACCGACGTCAGGGTGCCGGGCTGAGGAGAATCGCCGCCTCCGGAAGCCGAGCCTGGCCGACAGTTCCGGCGGACCGCGCCAGCGTCAGAACGGTAGCCCGTCGTCCCCGTCCCCGTCCCCGTCCCCGTCGCCAGAGTCCGGCGGGTCCGGGAAGGGCTCGTCGTCGGGCATCGGCGGGGCGCCTCCGGAGTCGTCCCGCTCGACCTTCCAGGCCTTGACGTCCGTGTACCAGCGCTCGTTGTACTCGCGGCTGGCGATATCGATCGATACCGTGACGCGCTCGTCGATCTGCACTCCGAACGAATCGATATTGTCCCCCCACTGCACGATGCAGATTTGCTTCGGATAGTTACCCTCGGTCTCGAGGATGAACTCCTGCTTGCGCCAGGGACCCTTCTGGCTTTCGCCGGACTGCTCCTCCAACAACTTCTTGACGATTCCGGTGATCTTCAGGTCCATGCGGCGTTTTGTCTCGGCGGTGGGTCGTTGGCTGTGGGAAAAAACAAGGTAGGGGGATAGGGGGTGGGGTGGGAGGGGTCGTCCGCTGCTGCTGCCCCATGCCAGATCGCTGGTCCCGGCCTACCTTGCCCGTCTCCATCCACACTGCGCCTCTCTCCGTATCGAGCCATGACCCCGAACCGTCTTCTGCTCTCCGCCTCCGCACCACTGATCGCTTTGGTGCCGCTTCTACTCTCAGCTCCCGCAACCGTGGCGCAGCAGTCGTCCGCCGGCGCGGTTGTCCTCGATTCGGCGTTTCTGGCCGGATACCGGTGGCGCAACATCGGCCCGGACCGAGGTGGACGATCGATCGCCGTGGCCGGCGTGAAGGGGCGCCCGAGCGAGGCGTACTTCGGAGCGGTCGGTGGTGGCCTGTGGAAGACGACCGACTCCGGTGAGAACTGGGCGCCGGTCACGGATTTCCAGATCAACTCGGCGTCGGTCGGTGCGGTGGCGGTCAGCGACACCGACCCGGACCTGGTCTTCATCGGCACGGGTGAGACATGCATCCGAGGCAATATCCTCCCCGGCGACGGCGTGTACCGGAGCCGCGACGGAGGAGAGACCTGGCAGCACGTCGGATTCAGCCAGTCCCATGGGATCTCGAAGATCAGGATCCATCCCCTCAACCCGGACATCGTCTTCGTGGCGTCGTTCGGCAAATACGGTGCCCCGAGCGAAGAGCGCGGCGTCTTCAAGAGCACCGACGGGGGAGACACGTGGGAGCGGGTCCTCTACCGCAATGACGAGACCGGCGCGATCGACATCGTGATCGACCAGAACAACCCGGACGTGCTGTATGCATCTCTGTGGGAGGCGTACCGCAAGGAGTACCAGATGTCGAGCGGTGGCCCGGGCAGCGGCATGTTCAAGAGCACGGACGGCGGTGAGACCTGGACCGAGATGACCCGCAATCCGGGCATGCCGCAAGAGGGCCTCGTGGGCCGGATCGGTCTGGCGGTGTCCCCGGCCAACTCCGACCGCGTCTACGCACTTTTCGAGAACGACGACGGCGGGCTCTTTTCGAGCGACGACGCAGGCGAGACGTGGACTCTGGTCAACGACGCTCGTGCCATACGCCAGCGTGCCTTCTACTACACGCACGTCTTCGCGGACCCGATGGACGAAGACGTCGTGTACATGCAGAACACGTCGTTCTTCCGCTCGAGCGACGGCGGAGAAACGTACGAAACGATCAACAACGGGACGCACGGCGACTTCCACGACCTGTGGATCGACCCGGACGACCCGACGCACCTGGTCGTCGGGAACGACGGGGGTGGGGCGGTTTCCACGAACACGGGCGGGAGCTGGACCGAGCAGGACTACTCGACCGCCCAGTTCTACCATGTGGTGACGACGGCGCACGTTCCTTACCACGTGTGTGGCTCGCAGCAGGACAACAGCACGCTCTGTCTCCCCTTCAACTGGAACGCGTCGCGCTTCGGATTCGGAGGTGGCGGGCGCGGGTTCGGCGGCGGGCGCGGCGGTGGTGACAGCGGAAGCGTCACCGAGGGTTCGATGGATGTCGCCTATCGCGCGGGCGGCGGTGAGCCCGGCTACATCGCGCCGGACCCCAAAGACGTCGACGTCTTCTACTCGGGCACGAACAACGGCCGCTACGTCGACAAGTTCAATCGGCGGCATGGCACCTCGCGCGAGGTGAACCCGTATCCGTGGTTCTATTCGGGCGAGCCAGCGATCGATCTCGTCGAGCGCTGGCAGTGGACGTTCCCGATCATCTTCTCGCCGATCGATCCCGACCGCCTGTATGTGTCGTCGCAGAGACTGTGGATGACGCTCGACGCGGGCGCGAGCTGGACGGCGCTGAGCGGCGACCTGACGCGGGCTGACCCGGCGACGCTTCAGCATTCGGGTGGCCCGATCACCGGCGACATGAACGGCCCCGAGGTCTACGCGACGATCTTCTCGGTCGGACCCGGCAAGACGGACGTGAACGTGATTTGGACGGGATCCGATGACGGCCTCGTGCACGTCACTCAGGACGGCGGATCCACATGGTCGAACGTCACTCCGCCAGACATGCCCGATTTCGGTCGGGTGAGCCAGATCGACGCCTCGGCGTTCGAGCGGGGGGGCGCCTACGTCTCTGTACGCCTGCCGCTTCTGGACGACTTCTCACCGTACATCTTCAAGACCGACGACTACGGCCAGAGCTGGACCACGATCGTGAAGGGTATCCGTGAGGACGCCTACGTGCATGCGGTGCGCGAAGACCCCGACCGGGAGGGCCTTCTGTACGCGGCAACGCAGCACGGGGTATACATCTCCTACGACGACGGCGGGTTGTGGCAGGAGCTGAACCCGAGTCTTCCGGACATCCCCGTGATCGACCTGATCGTCGAGGACAACGAGCTGGTCATCGGCACGCACGGCCGGGGCTTCTGGATTCTCGACAACTTCGGGCCGCTCCGTCAGGCGACGCCGGACATGACCGCACAGGCGGTCGAGCTCTTCAATCCGCCGCTCGCGGTACGTTCGGCCCCTGGCGTCACGCTCGCGTGGTGGCTCCGGGACACGCCCAACGAAGCGAAGCTCGATATCCTGGATTCGGATGGCGAGCTGTTGCGAACCTTTGAGCGCGCTTCGCCGGAGGAGGAGGAGGAGCAGGACGAGAGCGAGGGCGGTAGAGGAGGTCGCGGCGGCGGTGGTCCTCGATTCTCGACCGACCCGGGTCTCAACCACCTCACGTGGGACCTGCGAGCCGACCCGTGGACCGACTTCCCGGGCCTGATCTTCTGGGGCGCCCGCCGCATGGGGCCCGCGGTACCTCCCGGGGAGTACACCGTGCGCCTCACGGTCGACGGGCGGACCGAGAGCGTCCCGCTCATGGTCGAGCGGAATCCGTGGATTCCCGAGGTCACCGATGCGGATCTACGTGCCCAGTATCAGTTCTCGCGACAGGTGCGGGACAAGGTGACAGAGGCCAACCAGGCAGTCATCGCGATTCGCCGTGTGAAGGCCCAGTTGGAAGACCGGCTGGAGCAGTCCGACGACCTCGGGCTCGCCGAGGCTGCGCAAAGCCTCACGAGCAACGCGTCGGCCGTGGAGGAGAACATCTACCAGGTCCGCAATCAGAGCAACCAGGACCCGCTCAATTTCCCCATCAAGGTCAACAACCGACTCGCGAACCTGATGTCGATGGCGGAGCGTGGGGACGGCAGGCCCGGGAACAACATGTCCGAGATTTTCGACATCCTCGTGAACGAGCTGCGGGGCTACACGGACCGGCTCGAGGAGGTCTGGGCGACCGACCTCGCCGCCGTCAACGCGGAGCTGGTGCGGCTGGAGATGATGCCGCTCGATCCCGACTGCGATCGGCCGGAGGGCTGCGTCATCGCCTGACCCCTCTGGGCGACGGAACGGGTTCGGATCGCGTTGGGTGCCCGCCGGAAGGTGGCGACCAGCCGTTAGCGACATGAGCCAGGTAGCGTGGATGTATCACGCGTGATACATTCAGTCATGAGTAAAGTGACCATCAGGGAGTTGCGCAACCACGGCGGGCGAGTACTCGAGCGGGTGGCGCGGGGTGAGACAGTGACTGTGACGCGCTCGGGGCATCCGATGGCAGAGTTGCGGCCCTTGGCGGCACGTGCGCTTCCCGCTGACGTGCTGCTCCGTCGCTGGAGGGGCCTGCCGGCTATCGACGTCTCGAGGCTGCGGGCGGACCTGGACGGAGTGCTGGACTCGTCGGTGTGAGCACCGGTGTCCGGCACCAACGCGGCGTGCTGGACACGAGTGCCGTCATCCTGCTACCCAGGCTCGAGGACCCCGAGCTCTTGCCGACGGAACCCCTCATCACCGCCGTCACGCTCGCGGAGCTGTCCGTGGGACCCTTGGTGGCGGCCACGGACGAAGAGCGGGTCGCTCGCCAGGCACACTTGCAGCAGGCCGAGGCGGATTTCGATCCTCTCCCATTCGACGCCCGCGCCGCGCGCGCGTTCGGTCGCGTGGCCGCTGCGCTGCGGCGTTCGGGCCGGAAGACGCAGGCGCGAGCGTACGACGCGATGATTGCGGCGACAGCTCTCGCTCATCAGCTACCAGTCTATACGTGTAATCCTGACGACTTCACGGGGATCGATGGGCTCGATGTCGTCGCCGTACCCGTTCCGGGGTCGAAGTAGTTCCCAGTCTCCGTCCGTTTCCGCGGTCGGTACTAGCCGTGAATTGCGGCGGGGTTGGAGGGGCTGTCGGAACTCGACGCGGTTTCCCTGCTCGTCTTATGGCGCGAAATCCGACCAGCTGACCCTGCCCCCCCCAAAGTAAGGGGTTCGCCCAAGGGGCAGTTGGGGCGTACGGGGCCCGGCCGCGACCAGGAGTAGACCGATCGCGAAGGTAGTGGTTCGTGATATGTGACTTCGGTCCGTCAAGGAGTGAGAACGACACGGCCGACGAGGTTCCCCGCCGCCAGGTCGTCCAGCGTTCGTTGCGCCTCGGCGAGCGCGCGGGTCTCTACGGGTATCGCGCCGATACTGCCCGCACGCACCAAGGTCATGAGCTCACGCATCTCGGCGAGGCTGCCGAGGAACGATCCTCGAATGCTCAAGTTTTTCAGGGGGAGCAGCGGAAGCGAGACCTCGAGCGAGCCGCCGAACAGGCCAACGACCACGAGCATGCCACTCATGGCGAGGCATCGCATGCCGAGCTTGGCGGTGGCCGCCGCGCCCACGCAGTCGAGCGCCGCGCAAGTACCGCCGTTGCTCAGGCTCTTGATCTGCCGGTGCGCGTTCTTGTCCGAGGCATCGACGACGTGGTCCGCCCCGCCCTCTGTCGCCGCGTCGAGCGCGTCCTGCCGCAGATCGACGACGATCACTTCGAAGTCCGTGAGCGCCTTGGCCATGCGCAACGCTGACAGGCCGACGCCGCCGGCTCCGAGGATGACGATGTGTCGCCCCCGCTGGTCGATGACCTTTCTGACCGCGCTGAAGGCGGTGACACCCGAGCAAGCGTACGTGCACGCAAGCTCGGGACCCACGTCACCGTAGTCGAAGAGGTATCGCGCATGTGGGACGATTACGTAGTCGCTGTAACCGCCCTGGACGAACGTGCCGAGCGCCCGCGTCTTGAGGCACAGATGCTCCTCGTCCCGCTCGCAGGTCTCGCACGTCCCGCATCCGATCCACGGAAAGACGACCCTCCGGTCTCCGATGGCCGCGCCTTCCGTCTCCGGTCCCATCGCGACGACCTCACCGACGATTTCGTGGCCGAGCGTGAAGGGCAGGTCGCGGCCCACGCGCACGTCCAGCTTCCGCCCACCACCCATGTCGTATTGGCCCTCCCAGACGTGCACGTCGCTGTGGCACGCACCGCACGCGACGACGCGCATCAACAGCTCGGTGCCGACGGGCTCGGGTGTCGGGGCCTCGATGGCCTCGAGCGGCTGACCGTAGTCTCGAAACTGGTAGCTTTTCATAGGCGGCGAATCTACAGGGGTTTGGGTTGAGAGCGAAGGAGCGGGTACGTTCAACCGGCGAGCGGTATGCTGTCGCCCGCGCCCAGATCCTGGCCGCCCGTCCTGACCAACCCCGAGCGGAGGCCCCGATCACGCTACCTCTCTTCCCCTCCGTTCATGCGGTCGGAGGTCAGCAGGCGGACGTGGCCGCTGCACGCAACCTGCTGGCCAATGCGGGCGTCGTGGGTCACGACGGTGCCCCTCTCACCGAGGCCATGGCCTTTGGTTTGGCAGGCGGCGTGGGATTCCTGTACGGGGTCTTCGAGTACGAGGGCACGCCGACGATGACGATTGTGGGTCGGAACAGCTCCACGCCGGACTCCTTCCTCGAACCGCTATTCGAGCGGGCGGGCGCGAAGGTTCGAATTTCGACCACGGGGAGTGCAGCCAAGGGCCGCCGGGAGTTGGATGCACTTCTGGATGAGGAGACCCCCGCGATTTGCACGGTGGGCGCGGGGTGGCTGGACTACCTTGGTCTGCCGCGTGACGAGTCCGCCATGAGCCCGCATGTGGTCGGCGTGATCGGTCGCACGGACGGGACCTTGCTGCTCGATGATCGTGCGCCCCAGGCGCTTTCGGTGGATGCCGACACCTTTGCGGCTGCGCGCGCGGCATACCGCCCGGCCAAGCACCGAGTGATCTCGGTCACGGCGGTGCCAGGCGAGCACGACTGGGTCGGAGCGGTGAACACCGCGCTGCGTGCGGGCGTGCGCGGTTACGACACGCCGCCTGTTCCTCAGTTTGCAGCAAATGTCGGTATGGCTGGGCTGAAGAAGTGGCATCGACTGCTCACGAGGCCCAGCGAAAAGAAGAGCTGGCACCGCATCTTCGCGGACGGCTCCCGCGCCGCCATCGGGCTCACGCGACTGTACGATTGCGTGACGCACGCCTACACGGCGCCCGGGGCCGGTCGCTTTCTGTACGCGGACTTCCTGGAGGAGGCCGCGGGGATCCTCGGCGGCGAACGCACCTCGGAGGCGGCGTCGGCTTTCCGGCGGAGTGGCGAGTTGTGGTCTCGACTGGCCACAACCGCGATCGCAGCCAGCGACGACCTCACTCGTTACGCCGAGCTCGCCGATCTCCGCAGTGCCCAGATGGATGGACAGCCGGTGGCCGAGCAGATGGCCATGCTCCACGCCGAGCAACGGGACCTGGTCGCCAACTGCGACCTGACTCCAGTCGAGGCAGCCGACGTGTTCGGCCGTTTGGGCGAGGTCTTGGCTGAAATCATCGAGGTCGAGCAGCAGGCGCTGGGAAGTCTCCGCGACGACTAGCGACCGGGCCCGAGCAGTACGGCGTTGATGAAGAGCAACTGCGTCGCTTCGGCGTACGCGCGGTAGTTCGGATCCTCCGCAAAGGCGATCAGTTGCCCGCCACCCATCGGCTGATGAATGAGGAACGGCTTGCTCGCGAGCTGGGGCTTGGCGTCCTCCCAGACGATGCCCCCCATGACCAGGTCGTCGACTCCGGCGTACCGGCCGACGTTGGTGCCGCGGTCGAGCGTGATCGGGCTGAAGATGCGCGTGCCTTCGACCAGCACGCCGATCTCACCGTCGGTGCCACTCGCGAGCCAGTGCCCGGTGTCCAGGATCCCGCGCACGATCGCGCCGGGAGTCTGTTCGGGCGCCTCATCGGTCGGGGCGATCGCTTCCAGGAAATCGATCGGCTGGTCCGCGGTCCCCGACTCTGGCGGCTCGTCTCCCTCCTCGCGTCCGCCGCGTCGCTCGGCGGTCGTCGCGAGCAGCCCCGTATCTGCCGCCCAGCGCGTCGACTCCGCCATTGTGATCATCGTGCCGCCGGCGCGCATCCACGCGCGCAGCTCGTCCTGCATTCCGTCGCCTACGGCGCTCGCGTAGTTGCCACTCGGGAAGACGATGACGTCGAAGTCCGAGAAGTCGACGCGGCCGAGGCTCGAGGCACGTACAGCGGTCGTGCGCTGCCCGTATCGCTGCTCCAGCACATAGCGGGCCCACCCGACCGAGTATGTCTGGCCGGGCCGGTCATATACGAGCAGCACGCGTGGCTCGGTGAGGTGACGGACCCGGCCGCTGCCGAGCGACATGCCCTCGCTCACATACGAGTCGTCGATCGGCACGACTTCGGCGCCGTGCTTCGTTGCGATGCGCGCCAGCCTCTGCGGGAGATCGCTTCCGTTGTCCGAGTTACGGATGATCGCCGTCCCGACCGCGTATTCCCGCCCGCCGAGGGTGAACTCGCCACCGGCGGACCGGACGCGAATGCCTTCTCTCAACGCTTCGGCGACCGCTGCCGCCGCGCTTGTGCCCCACGGCATGAGGTAACCGACAGCGGCGTCCCGGAGTGACGCGACGTCGCGCATCTGGCGCGTGTAGTTGAGCGATACGGTCGCGGCGCCGGTCGGGCGGTCCGCCATGATCAACTCGACGTCCCAGAGTGAGGGCATGCTCCACGCCGTGACGTCGTAGATCTGATCCGGTAGCCGGTTCGCGCGCCGCTCGACCTGCCGAGCGACGAAGTCGGCATCCATCGGCGTGTGCGGATCGAGCAGGTTGCGGATGAGTCTGTGCGTCGGCTGATCCATCGGCACGATGTAGGTGCCCTCGGCGGGCAGCGTGCGTCCATCCACCGAGACTGGCTCGAGCGCCTTGTTCACCTCGATGCCGGAGCGCACGAGCGTCTCGGCGAGGCGGCGCGCCATTCCCGGGTCATGCTCGGACGTGAGCACGTACTCCCTCGCTCCCGAACGGCCCAACGCGACCGCGCTCGCCCGGAACTCCAGGAAGGTGCGCAGAATGCGCTCCCGGTGGGTCGCGGCCGTCGCGGCGGTCTGGATCGCGGCGGTGAAGTGGTGCAGCACTCCGTCGCCGTATGTCAGTCGGTCGCCGTCACTGCGCAGGAATACGAGCCCACGCGCCGAGGCCTGCTCGTACGTGGCGCCGATCGCTCCCTGCGCCATCGGCCACGAGACGCCGTATCCGGGATAGAAGGCGTCGTAGGTGTCGCGGTTGAAATAGGCGAAGCCACGCTCGTCGAACGAGGCGGCATTCGCGGCACCGAAGACATCGTTGAGCGCCCTCTGCTCGTCGGTCGTCCACGTGTTCCCAGGGATGGCATTGGGCGGAAAATAGTACGTCGAGTTGCCGCCCATCTCGTGCAGGTCGACGACCACATGTGGCATGAACTCGAGCAGTGCGGCCACGCGGCCGCGCGTCTCCGGCTGGGTCTGGGCGAACCAGTCCCGGTTCAGATCGAACAAGTAGTGGTTCACGCGTCCGCCCGGCCACGGCTCGTCGTGCTCAGCCGACGCCGGCTCCGCATCCTCCCAGCGCGCGCGCGCCATCGTATTCTGGAAGACGAAGCGCGCGCGGCCGTCGGGGTTTTGCATCGGGTCGATGAGCACGAGCGATTCACGCAGGATCAACTCCACGGTCGCGTCGCCCTCGGCCGCGAGCAGGTGGTACGCCTCGGCCATCGCCGCTCCGCTCGAACTGATCTCGTTTCCATGTACGCCGTGCACGAGCGCGGTGACGACCGGCAGCTCCGCGATCAGACGCTCGGCATCTCCGCCCTCGAGCGTGCGCGGGTCAGCGAGGCGGCGCAGGTCGGTCTTGACCGCCTCGAGGCTGGCCATTCGTTCCGCGGACCCGATCACCAGCATGACGGTCGGTCGCCCTTCCCACGTCTCGCCCGTCCACATCAGCTCAGCGCGGTCCGGCGCCGCCTCGGCCAAAGCCTTCAGGTATGCGACCACCTGATCGGGCGGCGTGATCTCCTCGCGGAAGTCGTGGCCCGCGACCTGCTCGAGCGTGGGGATCGACGCGTCGTACCGTGTGCCCGGAGACAGTTCCTGAGTGGGCGCGGGTACCTGGATCAGCGCGACGAGCGCGAAGGCCTTCAACATTGTGTACGAGCTCCGATGTGCTCTTTGGTCCGGGACGGGGACTGCAGTATAGCCCGCCGGCCGACGTGTCGTCGACCGGCGGGCGTGGCTCCCGGGTCACCCCACGATCCATCCGAGCAGCGTTGTGATACGAGGGCCACGCTCGGCGAACGCTACAGCGAGGTTGACAGGGACGTAGAGGTCGCCGAACGGCATCGTCTTACCTCCGCGATCACCATGGACGTGGTGGGGTCGCTGTTGTCCTTGGTGATTTTCCTAAATCAGGTCCAATTCTCAACACGAAGTCCGGAAACGCGACGGAACTCCTTCACGTTATTGGTGATCAGCACCAACCCTAAAGAACGTGCATGGCCGGCGATCATCATGTCGTAGGGACCGATCGGCTTACCCAGTCGAGCCAGGTCAGCCCGAATCTGGCCGAAATGGGCGGCGGCTGTCGTGTCGAATACGGCGATCTCAAGGCGGTTCGCCATCGACTCTATGTCTGCCAAGTTTTCCTCCGGTCGCGACGATTTTTCGCAGGCGTACACGAGCTCTCCCCAACTGACCGTGGAGATGCAGAGTTGACCCTCATGGCGACTAAAGCGCTTTCGCACGTTCGCTGGTCGGTTGTTGATCGTGTAAATTAAAGTGTTCGTGTCGAGCATGAACTTCATCACTCGATGGGTTCTCGGTTTTGGTCTTGAGGCTGTTCACGTACACGCATGAAGTCGTCGGAGACGCCGCCTTGGTCGAACCAATCGTCCCAGGACTCACCCACTGGAGTAATGATGCGTCTATTGTCGATGGCGACGATCACCACGTCTTTGACCCCTTCTGGGAGCGCAACACTCTTCGGCAGCCTGACGGCTTGACTCCTATTGCTCATGAAGACCTTGGTTCTCGCTGTGGACATTGGACTCTCCTGTACTCAGGCTGTTGATCAACGCTATTCGGGGTGTGGGATATGTCAACGGGATATACAATATCTAAGGGCCGGTTGCCGATGCCTTGGTGGCACCGCTCCACATGTACTCGGGGCGTCAGGTGCAGTGACCGACTCGGTGGTCGTGGCGGTGACGGCCCGCGCCGGTGGGGGCGCATGACTTCGCATCCGACCATACGCGAGGCCGGGGTCCAGGATTAGTCTTCGGTCGCCGTTCGCGCTCCTCTCGACGCCATGTCCGTGACCCGACTCGACCCGCTCACCGTCCTTCGAGACACCTTCGGCTTCGAGGACTTCCGACCCGGCCAGCGCGAGGTCGTCGAAGCGGTACTCGCCGGCCGTGACTGCATTGCCGTGATGCCCACCGGTGCAGGTAAGTCGCTGACCTTCCAGCTCCCGGCCCGAATTCTCGACGGGACGGTGCTCGTGCTGTCGCCGCTCATCAGTCTGATGAAGGACCAAGTCGACGCGTTGCGGTCGTTGGGCTTCCGCGCCGCCGAGATCAACTCGACTCTCGGTTTCGATGAGAGGCAACGTCGCTTATCGGCTCTTCGGCGTGGGGAATTCGAGCTGGTGTATCTGGCGCCGGAGGCTCTCGACGGGACCCTACGAGACTTCATCCAAGGCTGTCCGATCTCGCTCTTGGTAGTCGATGAGGCGCACTGTATCAGCCAATGGGGACACGACTTCCGGCCGTCCTATCGGCGGCTGCAACGCTTGAAGGACAGCCTCGACGTACCGGTCCTGGCGCTCACCGCGACCGCTACGAAGGCCGTGGCTCGAGACATCCTTCGCCAACTCGGCATGACCAACCCCGCGGGCTTCAAGGGCTCGTTCTTCCGACCCAATCTGCTGGTCCGGTGTCGCAAGAAGGGGATCGGGAATACGCGCAAAGAGATCCTCGCTCTTATCCGGCGCCGGGAGGGTGAGAGCGGCATCGTGTACTGCCTCAGCCGACGGGGCGTGGAGCAGACCGCAGCGTTCCTCCGCGAGCAGGGCGTGCGCGCGCGTCCGTACCACGCCGGACTGCCGACCGACGTGCGCCAGACCAACCAGGATGCGTTCCAGCACGACGACGTTGACGTCATCGTCGCGACCGTGGCGTTCGGGATGGGCATCGACAAGTCGAACGTGCGCTACGTGATCCACCGCGATATGCCGAAGGACGTCGAGTCGTGGTACCAGGAGATCGGGCGCGCCGGGCGGGACGGGCTCGAGAGCGACTGTGTGCTTTTCTATTCCTGGGCCGACGTCAAGCTGCACGAGCGTTTCCTGAACGACATCGACGATCCGGAACTGTGGCGCATCAAACGGCAAGCTACGGTCGATCTCTTCCGCCTCGTGGAGGGAAGGCGGTGCCGCCATCAAGCGATCCTCGCGCACTTCGACGAGGTGATGGCGCCGTGTGAAAGCTCGTGCGACGTCTGCTCCGGAGTCTCCGTAGAGGAGTTGGCCGCGGCGTTCATGCCTAGTGGCCGCTTAAAGCCTGGCCGCAAGCGCGCCATGCACGTTCACTCGACGGCGGGTCCGGCCACGGCTGAAGAGGAAGAGCTCTTCCAGACGCTGCGCGACTTGAGGAGGGATCTCGCGGATCGGCAGGGCGTCCCCGCCTACGTCGTCTTCAGCGACAAGGTTCTACGCGAGATGGTCGCTCGCCGCCCCCGCACCGCCGGTGAATTGCTGGATGTATCCGGAGTCGGGCCGACCAAGCTCGATCGGTACGGCAACGCCTTCCTCGAGGCTCTTCGGGAGAGGTAGCAGCCCGTGGGGGAACGAGTTCCTCTCCGCGAAAGGGCCGCTACATCGTTTCGTCTGCGGACGGTCCGTACATGCCGGGCACGGGGATGTCGAGCAACCGCAGATACACGCAGATTTGCGCGCGGTGGTGAACGAGGTGGTTGAACACGAACGAACGGAGCACCACACCCTTCGGCATCTGAAAGTGCACCTCGTCTCCGGTCCTGAGCGTCCAGTCGGCCGTCATCGCGTCCGCGCTCGCGCCCTCGAGCGCGGTCCGGCCTTCCGCAACCGCGCCGTCGAAGATCGCGACGATGTCCGCCATGTTCTTGGGATCCGGCTGATCGAAGCCGGCGGCGAGGTCCAGCTCGTCCGTGGCCAACGTCAGGCTGATCCAGCTGGGCAGGTTCGCGACGTGCGCAGCGAGCTTGAGTAGCGTGTACGACTTCTCGTGCGGCTGGAAGTCGAGTTTTTCGTCGGGGATTGCTGCGAACATGCGGCGCGTGTTGGCCACCTCGGCATCGAACTCGGGCAGCAGCGTGGAACCGTTCACCATCGTTGTCCTCTTCCGTTCTTGTGTGAGTCTTCATCGGAATCGATCAGGGGCACCGAATAAACACCGAAGATGGGACGCGCGCAAGATTAGCCTACCGGGTCGTCTCCGGCGGGCAGCGCCTCGTCGACTAGACACGCCCGCACCTCGGTGAGCACCTGCTCGAACAGTTCGCCCATGGCACGGCGGCGCCTCTTCACTATCGCGCGGTAGACGAGAACCGGATCATTAGATCTTGCAAAAACAGTTTCCGCGTGCCCGATTAGCCTGCCGAACGAGCGATCCCCCCCAATGGGTCGAAAATGGAAATCACCGATAAGATGCGCGCCGAGATTCTCGAGAGGGCACGGCGCCGGTGCGAGTGCGTGAGTGGGCAGTGCCGCCATCACCGCGAGGGAGCTCGGTGCCCGCGCGGCTTGCGCGCGAGGCAGTGGAAGATCTACTACAGGACGGAATCGGCTGGGGCCGCGCTTTGGAATCTCGAGGCGTGGTGCCTGGATTGCTTCAAGAACAACTACGGTTGAGGATCCAATGAGCGAACCTGCGCAGAACTTCGAGAACCACGGCAAAATGGTACCCGCGTACCACGGCGCCGCCTTCGGGATGCTCATGGTCCCCACGCTGTGGTTCGCCTACCAAGCCGTGACGGACTTCAGCGTGAACGCGCTCATGCTCGTGGTCTTCGCGTTCGGCGTGGTGGTCGTGGCATTCTTCGCGAGACTATTCCCGCTCGGGGTTCAGGACCGGGTGATCCGCCTCGAGGAGCGCATGCGCCTGCAGCGGCTGCTTCCTGAAGAGCTGCAGAACCGCGTGGGTGATTTCACGACCGATCAGCTCGTCGGGTTGCGGTTTGCTCCGGACGAAGAGCTGCCGGACCTCGCGCGCCGCGTACTCGACGAGGGCATCTCGAACCGGAAGGCGATCAAGCAGGCCGTGAAGAACTGGCGCGCGGACCACCAGCGCATCTAGCAGCCCACTGTACTTCTGCCACGGGCTGCTGACCCAGATACGACCAGGCCCGGCGGGAATCGTTCAGCCTCGCCGGGCCTGCTCGGTCCGTTTGCAGACACGCCTCCGCCGGCGCCTAGAAGGGTGATCGGAAAGGGGGGTGGGCCGCGCACATGGTGCTTGCGCGCGTTCAGGCAAGGAACGACGAGGAGTCGTAGCCGAGCTACGGCGACGAGGAGAGACGCAGGATCAACCGCGCAACCGCCATGTGCCCAACATCATGGTTGATATGATCTTACACCTCTGTGGGTTGGGGTGGCACGGCCCCATCTCCGTCGTTGGAGCGCCTCGGAGGAGCTACGGCTACGCCTTCGCCCCTCCGCCTAGGATATGGGGCCGTGGCACTCCAACGCGGCCCGCCCCCCTTTCCGATCACCCTTCTAGTCGGCGATCCAGACCTCCGGCGGTGCCAACACACCTGCGTCCTGCATCTTCTGCTTCAGGCCCTCGTCGGCTAGCATGGCCTCGACCCCGTCGACGTTGTCCGTGCTCCACACGAGCAGTACCGAATTCGGATCCGACGCGTCCTGGAAGACGCCTATTTCGGTGAGCCCCGCTTCGTCACGGCGGTGAGCGTCCGCATCGTAATGCGGTCGCCAAGTATCGAAGTCGGCCACGGGGTGACGGATGAATACGGTGGCCATGCCGGAGTCCTCCTTGAGAGGGTTGCTGAGAAGATCGAAGGAGTATCCATGCGCGGGGTGATGCGCTAGGGCGCGAGTCATGTCCATCGACGTATCAGAGCGGCTGCGCGCCGCCGAAGTGGCCGGCGAAGTGCCGGCCATCGTTGCGCACCACCGTATTGACGGACCGGGCGCGACGCTGGACATGCGCGAGTTCCAACAGGCGCTCTGGTCCGCTCCCGATTGGCCCGGCGATCCGTACGTGGACGAGAGCGCGGCTTGGACCCGAAGACTTCCTCGTACCGTCTGCCTCACCATCGACACCGGGACTCGGGTGGTCGCTCGAGCCTTCGAACCCGGCCGCCTCTGTGTCCGGTCCGCCGAGCATGCGACCGAGGTCAGCGGTGACGCCGGACTGATCGCGGCCCACAAGGACAACTGGCTTCTGAAGGCGCTCGACGCCTTCGGCCTGAGCGGTGCCGCGTTCGAACTGGAGAGCCTGAGGCCGGGGTTGCTCTCGGCGGGATTGGGCGGGTCGGCGACCGCAATGACCGCGGTCTGTCTGCTCGCGAACCGACTCGCGGGCGACCCCATGGACGGGTATCAGGTCGTCGCTCTCGCGGCGCGTCTCGAGAACGACCTGGGCAATTCCCTCACGGGCACTCAAGAACAGTCCAACGTCGTCTGGGGTGGCGTGCGCGACTACGTCTGGTTGCCGTGGGGCATGCCCGGCGAGCCACGACAGGGACTCGGAACCTCGCTGCAGTACGAGCTCTTGGGCCCCGAAGCCTACCAGGATGTCCGCGCGCACATGATGATCGTGCACACCGGCATGACTCGCTTCAGCGCGACCGTGAACCAGGAGTGGGCGGACACGCTCCGACGCGAGGATGCGTTCCCCGCGCTGACGCGCCTGCCCGGCTGGACGTACGAATACCGCGAGGGGCTGCGCACCACCGATTGGGCGCGGGTTTGCGAGAGCCTACGCGGCTTTCGGGAGATCCGAGAGCGACTCGTGCCGGCGTACATGGCCGGGGCCGACGCGCTCGCCGACTTCGTGCGGGTAGCTGGTGGGGAAGCTTTCCCCCTGGGTGCCGGAGGCGGAGGGAGCTGCCTCGTCGTTACCGCCGATCCCGCGGTTCTCTCGGCTGTTCGTGACGGTCTGCCCGCGGGCCTCCGCGAGATCGAGTTCGCTCTGCTCGAGCGTGGCCACCGATTCGAGCACTGTTGAGGGGGCGGTGATGGCGACGTGCTACCCGGTACTTGTGCACGGCTTCACAGGGTCGTCTTACTCCTGGGGCGAGCACCTGGTGGACGGGCTCGCGTCGGCGGGTTGTCCACCGGTCTTGCTCGATCTGCCGGGTCATGGTCGCAACGTGGCGGCTCGGCATGCGAGGCACTTCTCGCTCGACTCCGCGCTGTCCGCGGTGGAGGACGCGGGACATTGGCCGGCAGGCCTCGTCGGCTACTCGATGGGAGGGCGGCTCGCGTTGCACTTTGCCGCGCGGCGCCCTGACGCTGTGCGGCGCCTCGTGCTCGAGTCCGCGTCACCCGGACTCGAGACCCAGGTCGAGCGTCGCCTGCGCCGGGAGTCGGACGACGATCTCGCGCGCTCGATCGAGCTCGACGGTGTCGAGGCGTTCATCGATCGTTGGGAACGCTTGCCGCTCTTCGAGACACAGAGCGGCGTGGACGAGGCCGTGCGCTCGCGCCTGCGTGCGGAACGGCTCCAAAACTCGGTGGAGGGCCTCGCGGGCGCGCTCCGCGGTTTGGGCACCGGCGCGCTTCCTTCACTGTGGGACGCTCTGCCCGGCATCCACGTGCCGACGCTGGTCCTCGTCGGTACGCTCGACCGCAAGTTCGTGTCGACGGGCGAGCGCATGGCCGCGGCACTCCCGGACGCGCGCTTGTTGGTGGTCGCGGGCGCGGGGCACGCAGTGCATCTCGAGCGACCGGACGCCTGGCTCGAGGCGGTGACGGGCTTCCTGCTCGCGCGCTGACTCTCACTCGGTAACGCCGGGGTCCCTCACGTGAGCGGCGTCTACGGCTGTGGGCGTGCAGCTCGTTCAGTCCTCCACGCCCACGATGCTCAGGTGAACGGTCCGGCTTCTGGGACGCGTGTCCGAATCGATGAGCACGATCTGCTGCCAGGTCCCCAGTGGCACTCTGCCGTCCACGATCGGCAGCGCCAAGGAGGGTCCTACCAGCGACGCACGGACGTGGCTGTGTCCGTTGTCGTCATGCCACGTCTCCTCGTGCTCGTACCGTGCGTTCCGCGGTGCGACGCCCTCGAGCGCCGCACGGATGTCGTGGTTCACCAGGCCGGGTTCGAACTCGAGCGTGGTAAGCGACGCCGTAGAGCCTTCCACGAGTAGGGCCGCCTGTCCCCGGCTGACGCCGGTTTCGCCCACGGCGGCCTGGACCTGACCCGTGAGATCGACGATGTGGTCGTCGCCGCGAGTGCGGCATTCGATGGTTCTGTTCTCGACGATCACCGCATTTCTCCTTTCGGTTACGGCATGGATGCTCAACATGGCTCGCGTCCAGCCTCGGGTCGACGGGTGCGCTAGACTTACCGGCCCATGACGATAGCTCCTCCAGCTCCCGTGCAGGCGCCGGTCTCGGACCGCGACCGTACGGTGATCTATCTGTCGATTCTCCTGGCGCTATTCCTGGCGGCGCTCGATCAGACCATCGTTGCGACCGCGCTGCCGCGCATGGTCGAGGATCTCGAGGGTGTGGAGCGGTACGCCTGGGTCGCGACCGCATACCTGCTCATGTCGACCGCCCTCGCGCTCGTCTACGGCAAGCTCGCCGACACGTACCCGCGCAAGTTCGTCACGCTCGGAGCGGTAGGCCTCTTCCTCTTCGGTTCGGTCCTGTGCGGCCTCGCCGGCGAGTTCGGGGACCTTCCGCTGCTCGGCAACGGAATGACCCAGCTCGTCATCTTCCGGGGGATCCAGGGCGCAGGGGGCGGCGGCATCTTCGCGATGACGTTCATCGTGATCGCCGACCTGTTCACCCCAGCCGAGCGCGGCAAGTACCAAGGCTTCGTCGGCGCGGTGTTCGGCGTCGCGTCTGTGCTCGGACCTCTGATCGGCGGGTTACTCACCGACCACGCGGGTGGCTGGATACCGGGCATCGAGGGATGGCGCTGGGTCTTCTATGTGAACGTGCCATTCGGAGGCGTCGCCGCATGGTTCATCATCAGACGCATGCCCAGACTCGACCCGCCGGTGGCACAGGCGCGTCCCGACCTGCTCGGGGCAGCGCTGCTGTTGGGTGGACTTATTCCGCTCGTCCTGTCGCTGCAGATCGACAAGCGCAGCTACCCTTGGCTTCCGGGAGTGAGTCCCGGTGCCGATCCGACGGCTCTTGCGTCGTGGGTCACGCTCGCTCTGTTCGTCGGAGGCTGCGTTCTGCTCGCGCTTTTCATCAGGCGCTCGCGGACTTCGCCAGGGCCCATTCTCGACCTGCGTCTTTTCCAGGACCCCGTCTTTCGCCGTGCGAACGCGTCCACCTTCTTCTTTGGCGCATCGTTCATCTCCGTGACGATCTTCCTCCCGCTGTTTCTCGTGAACGTGCTGGGTGTCTCCGCCACGCGGGCCGGTGCGGCGCTGATCCCGTTCTCGTTGGGGCTCGTCTTCAGCGCGACGCTCGCTGGTCAGATCGTCGCCAAGGTCGGGTACCGAAGGCAGATCGTGCTCGGTGCCGTTCTGTTCTTTGTGGCAGCTCTTCTGCTCGCGGGCATGGAATCCGACATCGCGTACTGGCAGATTACTCTGTACATGGTGATGTGCGGTGTAGGTGTGGGACCCGGCATGCCTCTCTTCACGCTCGCGATCCAAAACGCCGCCGACGTCCGCCTTATCGGACAGGCGACGAGCGCGTCTCAGTTCTTCCGGCAGACGGGAGCGACCGTGGGTGCTGCGATCATGGGAACGGTGCTCAGTGTGACGCTCGCTTCCTCGTTCGCCGAGATCGGAGACGAGGTTGGGCCATTGACGAACGGGGCTGTCGTGGTTGGGGAGTACGTCTCCACGGGAGGCGCGGAGCTGCCCGCACTCATTCTCGCAAGCTTCGAAGCCAGGGCCGCCTCATCTGAGTCCGAGCGGGAAGCCCGCGCCATTAGAGCCGAGGGAGAGGTCGTTGCGGTCCGGGTCGGGGCGTCGGTACGCGACGCCTTCGGCGAAGCGACTCAGCGCATCTATTGGTTGACCGCGATCATGATCGCTATCGGTGGAGGACTGGCCATGAGGATCCCTGAGCTCCCGCTTCGCACCACGCACGATCGAGCCGCCGCAATCGCCGACTCGGAGCTGACATGATCAAGAAGGTGTTACTTCTCGCGTTCATCGCTCTGGTAATTGCCATGGCTGTGCCGAGCTCGCGCGCAAAGCTGCGGCAGGACGTCTACAAGCCCATCATAGACAATGTCATCGCGCGTCTGGTTCCGGGTCGGTTGAACGCCATGGCCGACCAACTCGATGTGCGACTGGGCCAGGCCGAGGGATTCCCCGCGAATTTCGAGGGCTGGTTGCGCCGTGACTATACGGGTGTGCCCGAAGATCCCTGGGGCAACGTCTACTACCTCGAGGTCGGACGGCGCGACTATACTGTAGGCTCGGCGGCGGGCGACGGCGAGCAGGGGACCGAGGACGACATCACCGTTACGCGCCGGCTGCCTGGGGGGCGCTGAGACGATCAGGGGGACGAGGTGAGCGAACAGGGTCGAACGACCGGGTCCGCCGTTATTCGGCTGCACGGCGGGCGCCGGCGGGTCGCATGCGCCAGGCGAGTGCCGTTGCTGCTGCTGACGCTCGCTCTAGCTGGCTGCGATGCGAAGCCGGCGAGCAGCGCTGCGATTCGTCCCCAGCAGGCACTCTCCGACGCGGACTTCGCAGCCCTCATCGAGCGGATCTCGGAGCCCGGCGGCTACTTCGACACCGACAACCTCATCTCCAACGAGTCTGGGTATCTCAAGGTGATCGACGCGCTCGCCCAAACGGGGATCGAGGGTGGCGCCTACGTCGGCGTGGGGCCGGATCAGAACTTCTCATACATCGCGCAGGCGCGACCGGATATCGTCTTCATCACGGACGTGCGGCGCGACAACATGTTGCACCATCTGCTGTTGAAGGCGCTCATCGAGCGCGCTCCAACGCGGGTCGAGTTTTTGGCCGGGCTGCACGGGCGCTTCGTGCCCGACGACGCTGCGTCGTGGCGGGACCGAAGCATCGACGAGATCGTCGACTACATCGACGGGCTGCGTGCGGACGACGCCGGGCTCGATGCGTTGTACCAGGAGATCGCCGCCGCTGTCCGCTCGTTCGGCGTACCGCTGACGGCTGAGGACCTGGCAGCGATCGAGCGCTTCCATGCGAGCTTCGTTCGCGCGGGTCTCGGACTGCGTTTCACGAGCTACGGGAGAGCGTCACAACCGTACTATCCGACGTACCGTCAGTTGGTTCTCGAGACCGACATCGACGGTGACCAGGCTTCGTATCTCTCGAGCCTCGAGGCCTATGAGGTTATTCGCCAGCTTCAGCTCGCGAACAAGATCATCCCCGTCGTGGGGGACCTGGCCGGTGCGCACGCCTTGCGCGAGATGGGTGTCGTCATGCGGGAGATGGGCGTCGAGCTCGAGACGTTCTACACATCCAACGTCGAGTTCTATCTGTGGCGCGCCCGCACTTTCGACGAGTGGGAAGCGAACTTCGCGTCGATGCCGGTGGCGGACGATGCGGTGATCATCCGGAGCTATTTCCCGAACGCGGGAGGCCGGCATCCCTCGATGGTGCCCGGCTACTACAGCACGCAGACGTTGCAGCCGGCCGCAACCCTTCTCGGGGGAGGCTTCACCAGTTACTGGGACGCTGTCACCCGGGGGGTGCTCGAGCTGAGAGTCGCAGGGTAGCAGCCTCACGCCGGCGAGAGCGTCGTATGCCCGAACTCCCCGAAATCAACGCGTACATCGAAGGACTGGAGCGCGTGATCCTCGGCGAGCCGCTGGAGAGGATCCGCATACGCTCCCCGTCGCTTCTGCGCACGTGGGACCCGCCCCTGTCGGCTGCGGAGGGCATGCGGGTCACCGGTCTCCGCCGTATCGGGAAGCGCGTCGTCTGGCAAATGGAAGATGAGGTCTTCCTCGTCTTCCACCTGATGATCAGCGGTCGCTTCAAGTGGGCCAAGCCTGGAGCGTCGGTACCCAAGAAGCGAGCTCACGGGGCTTTCGACTTCCCGAAGGGCACGGTGCTGTTCACGGAACAGGCGAGCAAGAAGCGCGCGTCACTGCACGTGGTGAGGGGCGAGGACGCGCTGGCCGAGCTCGACCCGGGGGGAATCGAGGCGCTCCAGGTGTCGTTGCCCGACTTCCACGAGGCGCTGACGCGTGAGAACCGGACGCTCAAGGGTGCGCTCACCGATCCGCGCGTCTTCAGCGGCATCGGCAACGCGCACTCGGACGAGATTCTGCTCTTCGCGAAGCTCTCACCGCTCCAGCTGTCGAGAAACCTCTCAGACGCCGAAGTGAAGCGGCTCTACGAGGTCACGCGCAGCTCGCTCACCGAGTGGACCGAGCGCCTACGGGCTGAGTTCGGAGACGACTTCCCGAAGAAGATCACCGCGTTCCACCCCGCGATGGCCGCGCACGGCAAGTACGGTGAACCGTGCCCGGTGTGCGGGTCACTGATCCAGCGCATCAAGTACGCCAATCGCGAGACGAACTACTGTGCGACGTGCCAAACGGGAGGGAAGGTGCTCGCTGACCGGGGCATGTCGCGCCTGCTGGGGGACGATTGGCCGCGCACGTTGGAAGAGCTGGAAGAGCTGAAAAGCCGGTAGGTGAGGAGGCATGTCCATTGACGGAATCGTATGGACGCTATATCGTACGATACACAGTCCGATCTATTGTACTAACGATCGAACGATACAACGTTAGATAGGAGTGGGGGAATGAGGGCACGAGCATACTGCGTGGGGGGTCCGTTGATGGACATGGACTGGATTTTCGATTGGGACATGGGAATGGGACCTCGCAGACGCGGCCGCCACCGCAAAGGCGGCCCGCGTCGTCGGTTCTTCCGTCAGGGGGAAGTGCGCATGGCGCTTCTCTCGCTCATCGACGAGGAGCCTGCCCACGGCTATGAGCTGATGAAGCGGCTGGAAGAGCGTTCGGGCGGCATGTACAAAGCGAGCGCAGGTACAGTGTACCCGGTGCTGCAACAGTTGGAGGACGAGGGCCTGATCAAGGTTCAGGAGGAAGACGGCAAGAAGGTGTACCACGTGACCGAGACCGGGCGGGAAGAGTTGCAACTGCGCCAAGAGGACGTGGCGAGGATTTGGGAGCGGGCGCACGGGTGGAAGGACTGGGGTGTGCACATGGGCCCCGAGTCTGCGGAGATCTGGGGCAGTTGGGGTCGCCTGACGAAGGCGGCGTTTACCGCCGCGGCGAAGTCCGACTTCGAGAATACGGAGAAGATCCGTGACATCCTCGAGCGAGCGCGAAAGGAGCTGAAGGAGCTGTAGCTTCCCGACGAGGCGGACGGCTAGCGGGCACGCGGCTACGCTGGCGCTAGCGCCAACACCCTCAGGGGGCTCCCGCTACCGCCCACGATCTTGAGTGGCGCCGCGATCACGATCGCTCCCGTGGATGGCAGCAGGTCGAGATTGCACAGGCTCGCCAGCCCGAACTTGCCGGCACCGTGCATCGTCGTGTGGTTCGGGAATGGCGGTTCGAAGCCGCCAGCCTGACCCGCGTCCGTGCCGATCGTCTCGACGCCGACTCCGAGCACGTCACGGTCGATCGCGAGCAGCTCGGACGCGTCCACGCGGAACCCGGGGGAGTGAGGTCCGGACTCGTCCACGTTCAGGATCGCCTCCGCGCCCTCGCGCTTGCTCCAGTCCGTGCGCAGGAGTACCCAGGAGTGCGCCGGGATCCGACCGTTGTCGGACTCCCATCGCTCAATCCATGAGGGGGTGAGCAAGAAGTCCGGGTCCGCCGCTGCATCGGCGCTGCAGTCCAGCACACATGCCGGACCCACATAGCGGTGGACAGGGATCGTGTCGGTCGTGTTGTTCGGGAGGTCCTTGCCCGTCACCCAGTGTACCGGCGCGTCGAAGTGCGTGCCCGTGTGCTCGCCGAGGTTGAGCGTGTTCCAGTACCACGCCGGCCCAGCGTCGTTGTAGCGGCTGATCACGTCGACCGTTAGGCCGGGGGACTGTGCAAAGATGTCTGGCAGGTCGATGACTGGCGTGTCCGGGCTGAGAGGCTGAGTGAGATCCACGACGCGGACCGATCCGTCGAGCAGCGCGTCGACGAGTTGGTTGAGCACGGGCATTGTCGGACTCCTTAGTGCGAACTCCCACTCAGCGCGAGGGCAATGTCCGCTCGGTGCGTCCGGGCGGCAAGGAAGGGGAGTGCGGAAGCGTCAGTCGGGAAGTACGTCGAAGCCGAGGGCGGCAGCGTTCTCGCGCACTCGGCGGTCCAGGGAGAGCATCAGCAGCCCCGGTACCATGCCGCGTCCGATCAACGCACTCGCTAAATGGATCGCGTCCAGCGTACGCACTGGCTCGGCAGGGAACGGCAGCTTGCTTCGGTTTCTGATCTCGTCGTCGAGCCGCAAGAGCACCCAGTGCTCTGCGGCGCGTCTGAGCGCGGCCCTGCGGTCGACCGCATCCGCCTCCGAGAGCGCCTTGGAAGAGGTTGTCCGAATGAGCACTCGCTCACATTCGATGAGCGTGAGATCGGACGTCAAAACGAGCTCCGCCCGCTCCAGTATCGAGGCCGTCTTCGCTCCATCAGCTTCGCCGAGCAACCAAGACAGGACCGCGCTCGGCTCCGCGTAGACGTTCAGCGTTCTCCTCGCTCTTCAGCGAGGAGACGAGCCGCCAAGCCCGGCGGGCCCGCCACCGGGCCCATCAAGGTGTAAAGATCGGGCCGGTTGGGTTGGCCCATTCGAGCGTCTCCGCGCTCGGCTCGCTCAACCAGCCGTGGATAGTCCGGCAGGTTTCGCGGACTGCCGGGCGCGCGGATCTCGGCGACGATGCGGCCACGATCCGTCACGACCACGTCGTCCCCCTGCTGCACGTAGCGCAGGTATTGGCTGAGCTTGTTCTTCAGCTCTCGAATTCCCACGGTTCTCCACATGATGCAATGTAGCTGTAGGTAGCTACATTGACGATGCTGATGGCGAATGTCGCTCAATCAGCTAGCCTGGAGATACCGAGCAGGGTTTGAGGATCGCATCGCCGAGACCCGCGAGGTAATCGCGCGCCTTCGGGCGGAGTGGGAGGGGCGCTGACTGAAAAGGATAGGCATCATGGGGGTGTGGCGTCCGCTACCGGTTCGGATCAGCAGCAAAGCAGCCCGAAAGTGAAGAGGCGTTCACCTCTCGGAGGCGATCGCCGGGTACCGCAAGCTCGAGGCGCCTCTCTTCGAGAAGATCGCGAAGGAGATGCTGGAGGGTGGACGCCCTGATGCTGTTCGTGCTGCTCGGTGAAACAAGAGTTCGGTTCACCGTTGTCGGTCCTCGGCACAACGCCACCGCCGGTCGGGGAGGTTCCACCCTCATCAGGTGACCAAACCGATGCCCGGTCATACCAATCGTCAGGGAGGCGAAGCCGTCCTATTCCAAAACCCAGCCGATCGTTAATCGGTGAGCGTGCACGGGATTAGGTTGCCCCCTCCACGCCATTCTCGGTCGACATGGCGCATTTTGGAACCGACGAGTTGAGGAATATTGAACAGTAGAACGGCTGGGAGGGATCCTCAGCCATTACTATCGAAAAGCCGCTTGATCGGTCGATCGAATATTGGAACAGGACAGGATGGGCACGCCCTTGATGTGCGGTAGCTTTACGCAGACACCAATCGCTTGATCTTGAGGTCGGCGCTACGCTGCTCCGCGTGCCATAGATCGTAGTTCATCTGGAGCTGCATCCAGTGGCGGGTGGTCGAGCCGAACGCCTTGCTGAGCCGCACAGCCATCTCCGGGGAAACCCCGGTGTGACCATTCAGAAGCTCCGAAAGTGCCTTGCGGGACACGCCAAGTGCCTTTGCTCCGGCGGTTACGGTCAGGTCAAGCGGCTCCAAACAAAGATGGCGGATGTGCTCGCCAGGATGGGGTGGATGATGCATCGGCATCGTTCTCTCTCCTTCTAGCTAGTGGTAGTCGACCAAATCGACGTCCCACGGCTCGTTTTTCTCAAAGCGGAAGATCACGCGGAAGTTTCCGTTGACCCTCAGGGACCAGAGGCCCCTCAGCTCGCCCTTCAGCGGATGAAGCTGGTAACCCGGAAGGGACAAGCCATCCAGGTCTTCTGCCGCATCGAGATCGGCGAGGATGAGGCGCAGCCGGGGCAGCATCTGCGGTGGTAGCCCGCGCGCACTGCCCTTTTCGTAGAGACGTTTCAGCCCCTTATGACGAAAGCTCCTGATCACGCCTTAGTGTAACCCATCACGTTACAGGTATCAACAAAAGGGGCCGGTGCGTAGAACGACTCGAGAGGGGTAAGCGGGGCCGTGGCCATCGACACGTCGCAGGCCTACATCTTGGCCGTCGGGACGCACCTGCCCGAGGCCACTTTGGTCTTCGACCACTTCCACGTGGTGAAGTTGATAAACGACAAGCTCTCCGATCTGCGGCGGGAGCTGCAGCGCCACGCGCAAGAGAAGGACAAGGAGGTACTCAAGGGCACCCGCTGGCTCCTGCTGAAGAGCCCCAAGAAGCTGGACGATACGAGGGACGAGGCTCAACGCCTCCGGGCGGCCGTCGAGTTGAACGCACCCTTGGCTGCGGCTTACTACTTGAAGGAGGATCTCCGTCAGCTCTGGAGTCAGCCCGACAGGGAGAGCGCCACCAGCTTCCTCGACGGCTGGATCGAGCGAGCCCGCGCCACCGGACTTCGGCAGCTTCAGCAGATGGCCAACACCCTGCGCCTCTACCGAACCGGCATTCAGGCTTACTATGACGTGCCGATCAGCACCGGACCTCTGGAGGGCACGAACAGCAAGATCAAGCCCCTCCAGAGACAGTCCCACGGCCTCCGCGATCCAGACTTCTTCCGCCTCAGGATCTACGCCCTACACGAGACCCGTCTCCAGCTCGTCGGTTAAGATGCGCGGACGCAAACAGGTGAAAAACCTGAAAGAAGGGGCTAGCGCATCCGCGAGCCGACGAACAGGAATCGGATAGGAGGCATCGTCGAGCAGGGCGAGCGGGCCGACAACCGCGAAGCTCTAGCGACCAAGGCCTAGGTTGGGATTTGGAACAGGACGGCATTAGGCGTGCCGAGCCATGTTCCCGCCACGGGACTCTGCTCACTGTCCGGGATGCACCCCACTTCGCGGCGTACACGGGTCAACTTTCGATCAGGGCCGGCCCTTCGGCCCATCGCACCAAACTGTGGGCTCGTCTACCGCCGGCGCCGTCCCACTCAGACGCCGCTCTATCCGCTGGTCCAGCACCACATCGAGACTTTCCTCACAAAGGCCGCCGAGGCGGACCCCATGGGCGGCGGCGTCCCCTCGTGGGTCGAGCGCGACTTCCGGGACCACGCTTCGCGCGGTGCCCCCTGCGTTGCGGCATTCTCGCTCACGGATTCGCGCGAGCACGGTGTGCCGGTTGTGGCTACGACTTTCTGGTGGCGTTTTCCTGCAGAAGTCGGGGAGCATGTCCGTCGTGTAATGCCCGCCGTATGGTCGAGACCGCAGCCCATCTCGTCGATCATGTCCTGCCGCCGCTTCCGGTGCGGCAATGGGTGCTCTCCGTTCCGAAGCGCCTCCGGCCCTTCCTGCACCACAACCCCGCGATCGCCGGCGCTGTGCTGCGCATCTTTCTACGCGCCATTCGGACCACGCTCCGACACGCGAGCCCGGGAGCCGGTCCCGGTGCCCAGATAGGCGCGATCTCGTTCCTTCATCGCTTCGGCTCATCTTTAAACGCTCACTTCCATTTCCACGTCTGTGTCATCGACGGCGTGTTCAGCGAGGATCCCGAGGGCTCAGTCCAGTTCCACGAGGCCACCCACCTCACGGCCTCCGACTGGGACGAGCTACAGCAGACCGTTCGACACCGCGTGCTCCGTTACTTCCACTGCCACGGTCTGCTCGAACGCCACGTCACCGACGACATGCTCAACTGGCAGGCCTCCGGCGGGTTCAGCATCGATGCCTCGGTCCACATCCCGGCCCGTGACCGTGCTGGTGGGCTCGAACGACTCTTGCGTTACTGTGCCCGTCCTCCCTTCGCCCTCGAACGGCTCGAGGCTACCGGGGACGGTGCGTCTGGAGGCGAGCACATCATCTATCGTCTTGCCCATCCCGCACCGGGTGGTACCACGGCTCTCTCGCTCACTCCTCTCGAGTTCCTCGAGCGGCTCGCTCTGCTCATTCACCCGCCACGCATTCACCGTCACGGCTCCTATCTCGATCTCCCCACCCGACCCCCTCCACTGTCTCCCGCTCGCGCGGTGCCCTCGAGTTCGATCAGTCGCTGACTGACTGAGAGCATACCCCCATGCCTTTGTCCCTCTGGTTTGAGGCTCCATCCCGCTCGCCTACCGCCGCCCATCTACGCATGCGCTCTTCCCATTCGAGCATGGCGATGTCTCAGTGCACGCTTGATCGTCTAGCGCTGGCGTGAGACCTCATGTCGGCCGGTCTGGTCCTCTCCTTCAGGTCATCGCGACCCGTCACAGGGCTTTTGTTTCGGCTGTCCCTTGGTCGACTACTCCACCCCCATCAACCGCTCCACCTCCGCCAGGTCCGCGTCCGAGGCCAGCTCCCATCCGGGCTGATAATGGAACACTTCGCTGAGCGGCCGGCTGCCGAAGTTGCCATCCAGGATCTCCATGTGTTCGGCCGTGAGCAGGGCGGGGTGCACGCAACCGCACGCGTTACTGAGCCGCGTCAGCTCCTTTCGCATCGTCACCAGGTAGTTCGCGAGCCGCGCGGCCTTGTGGGTCGGGTCGAGACCGCGCACGAGCCACTTGTTTTGCGTCGCCACGCCGGTGGGGCAGTGGCCCGTGTGGCACCGCTGTGCCTGGATGCACCCGACCGCCATCATCGCCTCGCGGCCGACCGCGATCATGTCCACACCGAGACAGAACGCGAGCAGGCCCGTTTCGGGGAAGCCGAGCTTGCCCGACCCGACCCACACCACGTCGTGGTGGACGCCGCGCTCGGCGAAGATCCGATACACGCGGCTGAAGCCGACCTTGAACGGCAGCGCCACGTGGTCCGAGAACGCGAAGGGGGCCGCGCCCGTGCCGCCTTCACCCCCGTCGATCGCGATGTAGTCGATGCCGCGCTCTTCATTCGCCATCCGGTCCGCCAACTCGGTCCAAAAAGCGAGCTCACCCACTGCGGATTTGATGCCGACCGGAACGCCGGTCGCGTCGGCGAGGTCTTCCACGAAGTCCAGCATCTCGTCGACCGTGGCGAACGATCGATGCCCCGGCGGACTGATCACGGTCTGCCCAATCGGCACGCCACGAATCCTGGAGATCTCACCCGACACCTTCTCTCCGGGCAGCACGCCACCGAGCCCCGGCTTCGCGCCCTGACTCAGCTTGATCTCGATCGCCCGCACGGGGTGGTCCTGAACGATCCGTACGCACGCGTCGCGGTCGAAGGACCCGTCCGGTGCTCGCGCACCGAAATAGCCGGTACCTAGCTGCCAGATGAGGTCGCCCCCGTGCAGATGGTGCGGGGAGACGCCGCCCTCACCTGTATTGTGCAGGCAGCCCGCGATCGCTGCGCCGCGGTTCATCGCCTCAACCGCCGCGGACGAGAGCGAGCCGAAGCTCATGCCGCTGATGTTCACGACCGACTGGGGCCGGAACGCGTTGCGCCGACCGCGCGGACCGCCCAAGACCTTCGCGCACGGAAGCGCATACATCTCGTCGTGCCGCGGCTCCTGGGAGGGGCCCAGCGTGTGGTGCTTGATGATCAGATAGTTGTTCGAACGCTCGAGGTCGTTGTCGGTGCCGAAACCGGAGTAATTGTTCTCCTTCTTGGCGGACGCGTACACCCAGCGCCTCTGGTCACGGGAGAACGGCAGCTCCTCATCGTTCGACGTGACGATGTACTGGCGTAGCTCGGGGCCGATCGACTCCAGCAGGTATCGGAAGTGTCCAATTACGGGGAAGTTCCTGAGGATGGCGTGCTTGGTCTGAAGTAGGTCGTACAGGACGACGACCAACAGCAGACCGATGAGCGCGATCCAGAGCTCCGTCATCAAGTGGCCTCTCCTGGAAGGCAGCAGCCTTCGGGTGGCGAGTCGTGGGCGGGACGCGGAGAATTGTACCAGGCAGTACGTTGGTGCGCACCGAGCGACTGTTAGCTTTCCGACCAATGTCCACTCCTACAACGACTCCGTTCATGATCGGACGGCTTGCCGCCACCGTTCTGCTTTCCGCTTTCGGGCTCGCGACGCTGCTCGTTTCACCCGTGCACGGGCAGGATCCCGACGAGTCTTCCCGTCCCGTGGAGGGCGAGGACTTCCAGGTCTACGACATCGGCGGCCACTCGTCGTCTTTCGCGGCGGTGTTGAGCGCGCTTTCAGCCACCGACGTGGTCTTGGTCGGAGAGGAGCACGACGACGTGGTCGGACACCGCTTCGAGGTGGAGTTGCTCGGGGCCGCTTATCGCCGGCTCCATGCGGAGGACGGTCGGGAAGTGATCCTGTCGTTGGAGATGTTCGAGCGCGACGTCCAGTACATCTTGGCCGAATACCTCGACGGCACGATTTCGGAGACTCACTTCCTCAACAGCTCCCGTCCTTGGGACGACTACGAAGACCGATACCGTCCGCTGGTCGAGTTCTCCAAAGCGCACGGCCTCACGGTGATCGCGGCGAACGCCCCACGCAGATACGTGAACCGTGTCTCGAGAGAAGGGCCCGAGTCGTTGGATGCGCTGTCTGCGACCGCCAAGAGCTTCTTGCCGCCGCTGCCGTACCCGGGGCCCTCGATCGAATACCGGGCCCAGTGGGAGGCGTTGATGGCCGAAGCCATGGCGGTGCCGGATACGCAGACGGATTCGTCTGCCGCCGATGCGGATGCCGACGAGCACGACACCATGAGCCCGAACGTCATCTACTCGCAGGCGCTGTGGGATGCCGCCATGGGCCACGCTGTCACGTCGGCACTCGGCGCCAACCCGGGCTCGCTCGTCATCCACATGGCGGGGTCCTTCCACGTGCAGCGCGGCACCGGGATCCCAGAGCGCATCGAGGACTATGGTCCGGGCACTCGAGTCCTGAGCATCGTCATGGTGTCGGTCGACGACATCACGGCATGGGACGAGAAAGAACACGAGGGGCTCGGCGACTTCGTGGTCTACACCAGACAGCCCGAGGCGGGGACCGACGGCAGCGGAAACTGACGTCTCGCTGCGAGCTAGTTTGCCGCCGCGATGCGTAGAACACGCCCACCGTCGGTGAGTACGTAGAGCTCGCCGTCGGAGTCCTGGCCCAGAGACGTCACGTTGCCGGGCGGCTCGACGGGGAGCTCGACAGGGTCCCCGGCAGTGCCGTTCGGTTGAAGTTGGAACGTGCGCAGCCATCCACTGCAGTAGTCCGAGTAGATATACCGGCCCTGAAGCGCGGGGACCGCGGCCCCGCGGTACACGTATCCGCCCGCAACCGAGCATCCGTCGCTGCGACCATAGACCGCGACCGGGAAGCGCGTGCCTTCCGCTTCACACGAACTGGTACCGAAGCACTCGGTCCCCTCGAGCACGCTCCAACCAAAGTTCTCCCCTCCTCTCTCGATGGGGACGGCGTTGATCTCCTCCCAACGGGCCTCCCCCCTGTCGGCGATGAACATGAATCCGCCGTTCACATCGAACGAAAACCGCCACGGGTTCCGGAAACCGTAGTGCCAGATCTCGGGACGCCAGGTCGGGTGCTCGACGAAGGGGTTGTCCGCGGGGATCCGGTACGGGGGGCCGACCTGATCGAGCACATCGACACGCAGGATCGTGCCCAGCAGTGTCGTGGCGTCCTGGCCGTGTCCGTGTGGGTCGCCATCGCTCCCGCCGTCACCGAGGGCGATGTAGAGCATGTTGTCCGGGCCGAACTCGATCTGCCCTCCGTTGTGGGTCGGGAACGGCTGCTCGACCTCCAGAAAGAGCATGGCGCTGTTCGGGTCCGCCCGGTCACCACCATCTTTGTCCAGGTACGCCTCGATACGTGTGTTGCCGTCGACGTCCGTATAGTTCACGAAGAAGCGGCCGCTCGCCCTGAAGTCCGGGTCGAAGGCGAGGCCCAGAAGCCCTCGTTCGTCGTCGAAGGACACGCGGTCGGTGATATCGAGAAACGGTTCCGGTAGCAGGCTGCCGCCGCGCAAGATCCGGATCCGCCCGGGCTGTTCCACCACGAAGAGCCGTGGGTCGGCGACCGGCGACGTTGCGTAGACGGGTGACTCGAGTCCGTTCGCGAGCTCGACCAAACTGATCGCGAGCTGCGAGGAATCGGTCCCCTTGGGTTCCGGGAATATCGTCGAGGTGCAAGCCGCGAGCGCCACGGACCCGACGATCCCCAACGCCCGAAGCGTGCTCAGGAGACGGGCCCTCCCCGGCGAGAGCCGCGTCCGGTCAGTGGGATGTTGACCCCGAACGTCACGACTTGTGGATCGATGGGCGACTGCTTTATGAAAACCCATCGGATTTCGAGTTGGGCTCCAAAGCCGCCTGATCCACCGAACTTGGTGCCGACGACGACGCTGTACCCCTGGCGAGTCTCCCTCGGGAGGTTGGGGTCGGCCGGGAGGTTGGGGTCGACCGCGTAAATCGTGTTTCGGAAGGCCAGTCCGCCTCCGACGTATAGTCCGCCGCGTCGCCCGCTCAGTAGGTAGAGCGCCTCGACCGCATACTGGTATTCCTTGAGGCCGGTCAGGAAGGTCACGTCGGCGGTCGGCATCAGCTCCACCGTGCCGTTACGAAGGAGCGGGATGCGAAGCTGTGCGCCGAGCACTTCCCCCCTCGCTTTGCTGTCGTACCCAGCCTTCGCCCCGATGGTGACCGACGGCCACGCGGCAGCGGCCGGCTGCCGCGGACCACGGCGCTGACCTTCGGTCGCGAGCGGTGTGATAAACGTGAGCAGGCCAACCACCAGCCACTTGCTCGAGAGCTTGCTGAACGTCGTTGTCATGAACTCTCCTGACTCCCTTGTCGAGGCCCGAACACGCGTCGGCTAGTCGTACGGTCCCTGTGGATCCGCTCGCTGACAGGACGAATCCGATGCTCGAAGTCGCACATCACTTCGAGCAACGCAATCGCTCCACCGAGCAGTCCAACCAACGTCGCATTGGCGGTGTCCAAACGATACCGAGCGTGAAGACGAGGAGTCCACCGAGGAGGGGGATGATGATGAGCGGAATTAGAGTACTGTCGCTGTTTCTAGGTTATAGCCTGATCGGCTTTGGCGGCGACTACGCGGTGGGCCTGTTGGCTCAGGACATCGATGCGGTCCACGAGTACCAGTATGACTACGACCTAGCGGTCGAGGTCGATGTGGCAGAGGTGGTAGTCGAGGTGGAAGTGGCCGACGTGATGGTCGAGGTGGACGTGGACGTGGACGTCGACTTCGACCCGGTTCAGGTCGACGTCCAGGTCCGCCGCGGCGGCTCGTGCTCCTACGAGCTCGATCGCACTTTCACAATCCCGGTGTCCGGCGTGACCCGACTCGTGATCAACGCGGGCTCTGGTGAGCTGAGTGTGGAGGGTCGCCCCGGCTTGGGTCAGATCGAGGTCGTCGGCCGCGTCTGTGCCTCGCGGGAGGAGTGGGTCGAGGAGCTCACGCTATCGGTCGAGACGGTCGGTTCTGAGGTCATCCTCTCGGCGCACTATCCCAACCGCAACAACTGGCGCGGCGACAACACTGCCAAGATCGATCTGACGGTCTTGATGCCGCTGGGCATGGACGTGGATATCGACGACTCGTCGGGCTCCATTGAGGTGTTCGGCTCGGGCAACCTGCGGGTCGAAGATTCCTCTGGTTCCATCCAGATCTCCGGCGCCAACGGTTCGGTCTACGTCGTCGACTCGTCGGGCGGCATCGAGATCGAGGATGTGTCTGGTGACGTCGACGTCCGTGACGGCTCGGGCGAAATCGACATTCGTGACGTGCAGGGCACCGTCCGTCTGAGCGACGGTTCCGGTGGCATCGACGTCGCGGAGGTGGAGCAGGACGTCATCGTCGAGGGCGACGGATCCGGCTCGATCCGGGTGCGTGGTGTCGGGGGCGACTTCGTGGTGCTGCGCGACGGTAGCGGTGGCATCAGCCACAGCGACGTCCGCGGCACGGTTGACATCCCGGAGGACAAGCGCCGGAGGCGCCGCCGCCGCAACTGAGCTGTCTCGTTCTGTGAAGCGAGGCCCCGCAACGTCTTTCGGCGCTGCGGGGCCGGTGTTGACAGCGCTTCGCCCGTCGTTTAGGTTCGGCTAAAGTAGATTTTTAGGCGAGACTAAAAGTGAGTGATGACGATGGCTGTACCAACCGCTCGACTGCTCGGACTCTTCTGTCTCCTGGCAGCCACCGCGTGCGATACTTTCGCGCCGGACGGGCCGCCTGAGGAACAGCTACTCGACGGCACGATCGAAGGCATGCCTGGCAGCCAGCTGCGGCAGCACCTCGTGGGGGACGAGGACTTCGCGCGTCGTTTCACCGTGGAGGACGGGCTTGGTCCGATTTTCGTCGCGACGTCGTGTGAGCAATGTCACGTCGGAGACGGGAAGGGGCACCCAGTCTTCAACCTTACGCGGTTCGGCACCCTCGGCCCGAACGGCTTCGATCCGTTGACACGGCTCGGCGGACCGCAGCTCCAGCACCGGTCCATTCCTGGCTACCCGCCCGAGGTCGTTCCCCCGGAGGCCACGGGGGTCACGGAGTTCACGGCGCCGGCGGTGACCGGTCTCGGGTTCCTCGATGCGGTCGATGACGCGACGCTGATCGCGCTCGCCGACCCTGACGACGCCGACGGGGACGGCATCAGTGGCCGGCTGCAACTCCATCCGCCCTCGGAGCTCATCGAGGCGGCGCTCGCGCTCGAGGCCCAGTCGGCTGTGCCTTTCACCCACGGCACGCTCGTCGACGGTCAGTATATCGGCCGCTTCGGCAAGAAGGCGCTGACGGTGAACCTGCTGCACCAGACGGTCGGCGCGTACCTAAACGACATGGGCATCACGAGCGACCTGCTCGTGGAGGACCTCTTCAATCCGCAGGCTGGAAACCGGGCCTCGGACGAGGCGCCGGATCCTGAGGTCTCGAGCAGCACGGTCGCCAACGTGGTCTTCTATCTGAAGACGTTGCGCGCGCCGTCCCGTCGGGATGCGGGCGTTGCCGAGGTCGTGGCGGGTGAGCAGCTCTTCGACGCGATCGGGTGTGCGTCGTGCCATACGCCCACCATGCGCACGGGCCGTTCCGAAATCGCGGTCCTCGACCAGGTCGAGTTCCACGCGTACACCGACCTTCTGCTTCACGACATGGGTCCCGAGCTGGACGACGGCTATACCGAGGGACGCGCGCTCACCTCCGAGTGGAGGACCCCTCCGCTCTGGGGCATCGGCATCCAGCAAAATTTCCAGGGCGGGCAGGCCTTCTATCTGCACGACGGTCGCGCGCAGACCTTCGAAGAGACGATCGGCTTGCACGGTGGCGAGGGCGCGGCATCCCGGAGTGCATTCCAGGCGCTCTCCGATGCGGACAAGGCGCGGCTCGTCCGCTTCCTCCGGTCTCTGTGATGAGCATGAACCGTCGCGATTTCGTTAAGTCGTTGCCCGTCGTCCCGGCGGGGCTTTTGCTCGGTGCCTCGGCGCTTACGCTCTCGGCGTGCGGCGGCATGCCGTACCTCGCACCGCGTGGGTCGGGGAATCGCCTCGTCGTCAGCGCGGCGCGCGTGCCGGAGGCGGGTGTTCTTCTGCAACGCCCGGGCATGGAGCACCCTGTCTTTGTTCATGCGACCGAGCAGGGAGGGTACACCGCGCTTCTGGTCCGATGCACCCACCGGGGATGCCAGCCGGATCCCGTTGGGGACCGCTTCGTCTGCCCTTGCCACGGCAGTGAGTTCGACCTGGAGGGCGCGGTGCTTCGGGGACCGGCGGAGAGGTCCTTGCTGCGGTATCGCGTCGCGCGGGAAGGGGAAGACGTGGTGGTCACGTTACAGGGAGAGGGGCGATGAGTCGACGGTGGCGTGTGGTGGTCTTGTCGTTCGCGGTATCCGCGTTCGCGATCCCGGCCGCGGCTCAGGTCGACAGCACGCTGGCCCAAGAGGGCATCTACAACCGGCCCTTCATCGCTTCGGTCTCGAACACGGCGATCGGCGGCTACATCGAAGGCAATACCAACTACTTCGTCGAGGACGGGATCACCGAGGGCTTCAGCATGGAGCTGCGGCGGTTCAACATTTTCTTGTACTCCGCGATCTCTCAGCGCGTGCGCTTCCTGAGCGAGCTGGAATTCGAGCACGGGACGGAGGAGATCGCGCTCGAGACCGCGCTCATCGACTTCCAGATCTCGCCGGCGCTCGTCCTGCGGGCGGGCATCATTCTACCTCCGATCGGATACCTGAATCAGAACCACGACAGTCCCAAGTGGGACTTCGTGGACCGGCCGCTCGTCACGACCGACGTGATCCCGTCGACGCTCTCGGAGGTCGGGGCGGGGCTGTATGGGAAGGGCGTGTCCGGCGGGGTGATGCTCTCGTACGACTTGTATCTGACGAACGGCATCGCCGACGCGGTTGTAGGCAACGACCTGGGTCGCACCGACATCCCGTCCGGGAAGAGCGAGGAACAGTTCGAGGAGGACAACAACGGCTCTCCCGCGATCTCAGGACGTTTCGCGCTGCGTCGGCCGGGGGTCGGCGAGGTCGGACTGTCCTACTACGGCGGTTACTACAACTCGTACCTCTTCGAGGGGGTTGAGGTCGACGAGCGTCGCTGGCTCGGTATCACCGCGTTCGACTTCGGCGCCTCGGTCGGCAAAGTCGACATCCGTGGCGAGCTCGTGTACGCTACGATCGACGTGCCCAATGGGATGGCGGAGATCTTTGGGGACCGCCAGTGGGGCGGGTACCTGGACATCGTCGCGCCGGTGTGGAAGCCGACTCTGAGTGGGTACGACAACGCGACCGTGAGTCTGGGCCTGAGGCTCGAACGCGTCGACTACAACAGGGGCACCTTCAGCTCGACCGGACTGTCGATTCGTGACGACGTGACCGCCGTGGTTCCGGGCGTAAGCTTCCGGCCCACGCCGGGCACTGTGTTCCGGGCGAACTACCGCTATCACTGGGCTCACGACTTCGTGGGGAACGCGACGGTGAGAACGGCCGGCTTCCAGGTGGGGTTTGCGACCTACTTCTAGCCTCCCCAGCCGAGAGTGATTCGCCAATGTCCCGTCGCCCGCGTGTCGTTCTTAGGACCGCTCCAGCAGCCCACGTCCGCACAATCCGTGGAGCGGTGAGACGACGCGGCGCGCGAGTGCCGAGAGTGATGCAGGGGGCGGCCCTAGTCGCTTGGTCCTTTGTGGCTGGCTCGGTGTGGCGCCCGGCACGGGACAACAGACACAACCGGCCGACACGCTCGAGATCTGGGCACCGACGATCTTCGAGAACGTGCGGCTCTTCGACGGAGACGAGGTCATCCCGAGTGCGACCGTCGTACTCGAAAGTGGCTTGGTGGCGCAGATCGCCCCACGGGCCGCTCGGCGGACCGCCCTGATCTGTTCTCGGCCGGCATCCTGGTGACCGCGCCGGGCGGGCACGGGACCCAATACGAGGTCCCCATCCCGACGCTCTCCGATCCCGCCGACGCACAAGATTTCATCGACGCGCGGATCGCGGAGGGGGCGGACTACATCAAGCTCGTGCTCGAGGACGGCAGCACGTTTGGCACGCCGCTGCCCACACTCGACGAGGCTACTCTTCGAGCCGCGATCGATGCTGCCCATGCCCGCGGGGTTTTGGCAGTCGTGCACGTCGGCCACTACGAGTTCGCACGGCTGGCGGTCGAGGCCGGCGCCGACGGTCTCGTGCACACGTTCCTGGATCGCATGCCCGACCCGGACTTCGGCGCGCTCGTTGCCGACGCGGGTGTCTTTCTGGTGCCGACCCTCACGGTTCTCGAAGGAGTGGTGGGTATCAAGGGGGGAGCGGCGATCATCGCGGACTCGGTGTTGGGCCCACGGCTCGCGCGCCATGAGATCGACAACCTGGTCCTCGGCTTTCCAGTGCGAGAAGGGACGATGCTGTCGATGGCGAACGCGTTTGCCGGTGTGCGTGCCGTGCATGAGGCAGGACCTCGGCTACTGCCGACGCGTTCCGATTGAGTGGACGAGGCCGCGTCGCCCAAGGACTTCGTGCCGACGTCGTACTGGTGGAGGGCGATCCGACGACCGATATCCACGACACCAGGAAGGTTGTCGGCATCTGGAAGGAGGGACGGCGATGGAAGATCGAGCTCGCTCTCGAGCAGGCGCGCGAGGCCCGCCGGGGGCGATGACGTCCGGCACGACAACGCCGTGGAGACATCCGGGCGTTGGCCAACTCGTTGGAGGAGTGAGAGCTTTCAAGGTCACGCACGGACTGCTGGACTGACCGAACGCCCGGAGCTCCATGAGCGAGAACGGACTCGTTGGACCTCTGCTTCGCTCCGCTCGCCCGTCGCTGTGGCCGCGTAACCTGCTGGTGTTCGCGGCGCCCGGTGCCGCGGGAGTGTTGTCGAGTGGCTCGGGCTGGCGGGATTCGCTTATCGCGCTGGTGGCGTTCGTGCTCGCATCGTCGTGCGGCTACCTGTTCAACGACGTTCGGGACCGGGAGAGCGACCGCCAGCATGAAGAGAAGAGCGGCCGCCCGGTGGCCAGTGGCGCCCTGGGGGTCGGGCCGGCCCTGGTTGTCGCAGCGCTACTGCTGGCAGGGGCGGTCGCTTTGCCGCTCGCGACCGGGCTCGACGACCTCGCACTCGTGATCACCGCCTATCTGACGATCAACGCCGCGTACAGCCTCGCGCTCAAGCACGTCGTGCTCTTCGAGCTGTTCAGCGTGTCGTCGGGTTACGTGCTGCGCGCGCTCGCGGGTGCCGAGGCCGCGAGCGTGCCGGCCTCCCCCTGGTTCTTGATCGTGATCAGCACCGTGTCGCTCCACGTGGTCGCGACCAAGCGGGCCGCTGAGCTCTCTCACTCGGGTGAGGGTCACTCCCGCCCGGTATTGAGCGAGTACAGCAAGGAGCTGCTCGACCTCATTCGTTCGTCGACGCTCTCCGTGGCGTTGATCGGATACCTGCTCTGGACCTTCACCGGCGATTCACGAGTCGCGTCGGAGCCGTGGGCGCTCCTGTCCGCGATCCCGTTCGCGCTTTGCCTCTTCCGTTATTCCCAGGTGGCAGCGTCCGGATCCGGCGAGCAGCCGGACAAGATCCTACGGCAGGACGGCCTGCTGCTGAGCTTCGTGATCTCGTGGGTCGTCGTGTTCACGCTCGGCGTGTACGTCTTTTCCGGTGGCTGATGCGTGGAGTCGCCCCGTCCGGCTGAGTGGATGGGGTCGGGACTCGTACGGCAGGGCCCGCAGGGCAATACCAAGGTCCTCCGAAGAGGTCGCCGAGCTACTCCGCGACGACTCGGTCGGCACGGTCGCTGCGCGAGGACTCGGGCGTTCGTACGGAGATGCCGCCGGGAACGAAGGTGGCGGCGTGATCGATCTCACGGCACTCGACACCGTCTTCGACTTCGACTGCTCGACAGGGCGAATCCGGGTGGGCGCGGGCATCGAGCTCCGTGCGCTGCTCGCCACCGTGTTGAGCGACGACTGGTTTTGTCCCGTCGTTCCGGGGACCGCCTCTGTCACGGTTGGGGGCGCCTTAGCCGCGGACATTCATGGGAAGAACCATCACGAGGTGGGCACGCTTTCCGCGCACGTCACGGGCGCGCGTCTAGTGGCGCCGGCTTGGCAAGGGTGGATAACACCAGAGCAAGAGCCCGAGTACTTCTGGGCGTCAGCAGGGGGGATGGGTCTCACGGGACTGCTCACCGAGATCGAGTTGCAGCTCGTGCGGGTGTCGACGGGTGCGATCGTGGTGAAACGGACGCCGACGAGTGGCCTGGACTCGCTCCTGAGTCAGCTTGCCGATCCGAGCGCGGGTTTCCCGTACTCGGTCGCCTGGGTGGACCTGCTCGTTCGGCCGCGCGCTCCGCTTCGCGGCATCCTGATGGAGGGCCGACACGCTGAGCCCGCAGACGTCCGTGACGGGGCCGTCTACGGGCTCGCGAGTCGCGCCGGCTTCGATGTCCCTGAGACCGTACCCGACGGGCTGTTGACGCGCCTGACAGGGTCGCTCTTCAACGAGCTGTGGTACCGCCGGGCCGTCGCGCAGGCCGGAGAAGGCATCGAGTCCCTCGAGAGCTACTTCTTTCCGCTGGATGGCGTTCGGAATTGGAACCGACTGTATGGAAGTCGAGGCTTTCAACAGTACCAGTTCGTGGTCCCGCTGGGAGCCGAAGAGGCGTTGGCGACCGTTGTCCAGCAGCTCCGGAGGTCTCCGGTGCCTGCGTTCCTGGCGGTGCTCAAGAAGATGGGCCCGTCGAGCCTGGGGCCCTTGTCTTTTCCCTTGGAGGGGTGGACTCTGGCCGTCGACCTGCCCTGTGTGGGCCGTGCGCTGGACGATCTGCTCGGCGAGTGCGATCGGGAGGTGCTGAGGGCGGGTGGCCGCGTCTACCTGGCAAAGGATGCGCGACTACCGAGAGAGGTGTTCACCGAGATGTATCCGCGATTGGAAGAATGGAGGGCGGTGCGCGATCGGCTCGACCCGGACGGTCGGCTGTCCACGGACCTGGGTCGTCGACTCGGATTGAGCTGGTAGCCGAGATGGCGAATCGAGGTGCCGTCGAGCGTGTACTGGTCGTAGGTGGCGGATCCGAGATCGGGCGGGCGATCGTGCGCGCGCTCCGGGGCCGACATCCGGAGCTGAGCGGTGTGGTGCTCGCAGGCAGGCCCGGGGGCAGCCGTGACCAGGCGGCGCGTGATCTCTCGGATCACGTGGCGAACGTCTCCGTCGTCGACTTCGATGCCCTGGAGACCGACAGCCATGACGCGTGGGCGGCGGCGCTTCACGATGAGCACGGACCATTCGACGTCGTGATACTCGCGCACGGCGTTCTGCCGGACCAGCTCGCGTCCGAGCGGTCCGGCGCTGAGGCCGCTCGATCGCTTCAGACCAACCTGACGGGCACCGTTTCCGCCATGGTCCCGCTCGCCAATCAGATGGCCGAGAGAGGGCAGGGCACGCTGGTAGTGCTATCCACGATTGCCGCGCTCCGGCCCCGCCGAGACAACTTCACGTACGGTGCGGGTAAGGCGGGCCTCGACGCCTTCGCTCGCGGACTCGGGGGTGCACTCGAGGAACGCGGAGTCGGTGTGCTCACCGTGAGGCTCGGCTTCGTGCACACGCGCATGACCGAGGGCATGGCGCCCGCTCCGCTGGCGAGCACTCCGGACGTGATCGCTGCGCGCGTAGCCCGCGCGGTGGGCCGCCCCGGAGCGACGGTTCTCTATGCGCCACCGCTGATACGCGTGCTGGCGGCGGTTCTGAGACTTCTGCCTCAGCGGTTGCTCGACCGCATGGCTCGAGGGCGGATGCCGCGCTAGTTGCGCCCGACTCCAGACAGCTCTCCGGGCTCTGCGTCCCATCACAACGGCCGTGCCGCAGCCTGGCAGGCGATGGTCGGGTCGACCTATCTTGATCGGTACACCTATCCAGTCGAGAACGACCCTGACCGCTTGGAGAGAACATGAGCGACGAAACACAGCTTTCTGCCCCGGAACGCCAGCAACCCGAAACTCTCCGACTCAGCTCCATCGCTCCCGGGATTACCGTGAACGACCTCCAGGCGAGCTTGTCCTGGTACTGCGACGTCCTCGGCTTCACGATCGCGGAGAAGTTCGAGCACGAGGGGGAGGTGCGGGGTGCGGCGCTCGTTGCGGGTGTTGCGCGATTGATGCTCTCGCAGGACGACTGGGCAAAGGGTCGGGACCGCGTGAAGGGGCAGGGGCTACGGCTCTACTTGAGCACCACCCAGGACGTGGACGATGTGGCCGCGGCGATCAAGTCGCGGGGTGGTGAGATCGCGAGCGAGCCTGCCGACATGCCCTGGGGTGCACGCACGTTCGACTTGGTGGATCCAGACGGGTTCCTGCTGACGATTTCGTCTGGGGGCTAGCGAGGAACGCACTGGCGAGCGTCACTCCCAGCGAAACGTTTTTGTCGACACCGCGCTGCACACCACGAAGACGGCTACTAATCCCAACACGTTGACCCAGTGCGCCCCCCAACCCGCGCCATCCCAAATCCCCTGCATCAGTGCCACCGCGTGTGTCGTGGGGAGTATATTCGCGAACACACGCCAGCCGGTCGGGAGCGCGTCGATGGAAAAGAACAGACCGGAAAGGGCGATCATCGGATAGAGCAGAATGCTGCCAATAGGCTGTGCGAAGCGAGCGGTCGGCACGATGCTCGAGATCACGAAGCCCACTGACAGGATGCTCAGCGTTCCCAGCAGGAGCGCCACGGTGAAGCTCCACAGGTTCACGTCGAGGGCGCCGGGGAAAAACTGGCGACCCGCGAGCACCAACAGGCCCATTCCGACCACCGTGAAGATCAGCTTCACGAAGACGTGGGCCCCCAGGATCGTCAGCGGTGACAACGGCGTGGCGCGCAGCCGCTTCAGGATGCCGCCTTCCCTATAGATCGTGATGATCGCGACGAGCGAGAGCGCGGCTCCGACCGCGATGACGAGCGCGGCCAGGATCGCGACGTTGAAGGGCAGTGCTTCGGCTGCGTTCGAGGCTTGGGAGTCGCCGAGCCCTCTGCTGACGAACAGGAAGACGAAGACGGGGAGCCCCAGCGTCCCAATCACCCCCATCGGCTCGCGCATGAAGACCTTGATCTCCACCCAGGTCAGCTTCCAGAGTCCGGTCAGCATGGCGGTCAGTCTCGAATCCGGTGGCCGGTGAGCTTCAAGAACACGTCTTCCAGGTTGGGGAGCTCCGTGCGGAATCCAGTGACGTGTATCCCTTCCGTCGCGATCGCGTGGATGACGTCGGTTACGAAATCGTCGCCGGTGCCCAGGAGGGTGTAGGTCTCCCCGTCACGGGCAACGTTGTCGATTCCGGCGATCCTCTCCAGCCGGTCCCGCACCCCGTCGCCCTCGCTGGAGAATACGACTCCAAGTTGGGGGCAATGCCGCTGCACCAACTCCTCAGGCGTGCCCATCTCGATCAACTTGCCGTGCTCGATGATCGCCACGCGATCACAGAGGCGCTCGGCCTCCTCCATCAGGTGGGTCGTCAGGAAGACAGTCTTGCCACGATCGCGCATTCCGTTGATGAGATCCCAGATGGTGCGTCGGGCCTGAGGGTCGAGTCCGGTGGTCAACTCGTCGAGGAAGACGACCTCCGGATCGTGGATCAGAGCGAGCGCGACGAAGAGTCGCTGCTTCTGTCCACCCGAGAGTGTCATGAACCACGCGTTGCGCTTCTCGGTCAGACCGAGCTGATCCAGGAGGGCCTCCGTGTCGACCACACTTGTATAGAGAGTGGACCAGAGGTCGATCGCTTCCCAGACCTTGATCCGCTTCTGGAGTTGCGCCTCCTGATGTTGCACGCCGATGCGCTCCTGGAGTGCGCGGGCGTCCCTGCGCGGATCCAGACCGAGCACTGAAACGCTGCCTTCGTCCCACTTCCTGAGGCCCTCGACGCACTCCATTGTCGTGGTCTTGCCGGCGCCGTTGGGCCCGATCAGGCCGAAGATCTCCCCCCGGCGGACCTCCAGAGAGACGCCCGCCACAGCGATGGTGGAGCCGTACCGTTTCTTAAGGTTCGTGACTTGGATGACGGGATCGATCATGTCTGCCCTACGGGCGCATGCGGCGGGATGTTCATCCTTTGCTCCGTACGTGGCCGTTGGGTATCGTGACGAACCCACGACACTGGAGTCTCAGTCATGCGCCATTTCCAACACGTCCTCCTAGGGACCGGCCAGGCAACGGGCACCCTACTGGGCGACCTTCTGCCAACCGGAGACTCGATCGCCGTCATCGAAGGAGACCGGATTGGCGGCACCTGCGTGAACACCGGATGCACGCCGACGAAGGCTCTCGTGGCCAGCGCCAAGGTAGCGCATATGGCGCGACGAGGATCGGAATACGGCGTCAAGACGAGTGGAGTCGAGATCGACTACACTGCCGTTCGGGCTCGCATGAACGCCATTCGGGACAACACAGGGATGGTTTCGTGGATCTCCTCGGCAGAGAGCGTTTCGCTCTTCGAGGACTGGGGTCGATTCGAGGGTCCGCGGCAGATTCGTGTCGGCGATGAGAGCATCACGGCCGATCGAATCTATATCAATGCCGGAGCCCGCCCGCTCGTGCCCGAGATCCCTGGGCTCGATGCCGTGCCTTGGCTGGACAACGGTCGAATCCTGGAATTGACTGAGGTGCCGGAGCATCTGGTGATCCTGGGCGGGAGTTACGTCGCACTCGAGTTCAGTCAGATCTTTCGACGGTTCGGAGCGCAGGTGACCATCATCGAGCGGGGATCTCAACTCGTGTTTCGAGAAGATGCCGATGTTGCGGCGTCCATCAAGGACATTCTGGAACTCGAGGGCATCGAAGTTTGCCTGGACTCGAGCGCGGAGAACGTTGCCACCGACGGTGATGGAGTTTCGGTCGCGATCATCCAGGGTGGCGAGGAGCGTTTGCTGAGGGGGTCTCACTTGCTCGTGGCGGTGGGGCGGGTTCCCAACTCGGACCTGCTCAACGCCGAAGCGGCCGGGATCGAGCTCGACGACCGGGGCTTCATCGTGGTCGACGACTATTGCCAGACGAGCGCGGAGGGCGTGTTCGCTGTCGGCGACATCAACGGCCACGGTGCGTTCACACACACTTCGGTCAACGACGCCGAAATCGTGCTCGACCAGATGCGCGGCGGCAACAGGAGATTGTCGGACCGGATCCCCGTCTACGGACTGTTCATCGACCCTGCGCTCGGTCGAGTCGGAATGACTGAGAAGGAGGCCATAGCGCAGGGGCACAACGTCCTGAAGGCCACGCGGCCGATGTCTCGAATCAACCGCGCCAAGGAGATGGGCGAGACGCTCGGCTTCGCCAAGCTCCTGGTCGACGGCGATACGGATCGGATTCTTGGGGCGGCGATCTTGGGGCCTGGTGGCGACGAGATCATCAATATGTTCGCCGCGTACATGTACAGTGGACTGCCGTGCACGAGCTACCGGAAATCAGTTCTTGTCCACCCGACCATATCCGAGCTCATGCCCTGGATACTGGACACGCTCGAGCCGGTTTGAACGTCAGCTTGAGGACGGGCGCTCCCGATCTGCGCTCCTGCTGTGACCCATCATGAGTTCAGCGGGTCTTGATCCGGTCCATGTAGCTGCGAAGCACCGCGTTCATTCGGGTCTGGTAGCCCGGCCCCTCGCTGCGAAACCATGCGAGTACGTCCTGGTCGACACGTAGCGAGATCGGTTCCTTCGCAGATACCAGTACCGCGCCGTCCCAGAAGTCGTCGGGGAGGTCCGCCAGTTCGGGTGGGGAGGTCGCCATGATTTCCTCTTCGCTCATGGCGTCGAGGTAGTCCAGGTCCGCGTAGCCCCGAGTAGGGCGTCTCTTAGCCGCGCGCCCGGCGAAACTCTTCTCGCTCACGCTTGTTGCTCCGTCGTGCTGAGATGATTCTCCGTACGGTCCCCCCGTCGCTGCTGTCCCGATCGGTGTACACGACGGTGAGCAGAAGCCCGTCAGCGAGCCCGATGGCTCGCACGCGGCGTTCCCCATACTCCCGGCGGGTGTCAACCTCTTTCAGGTGTTCCCCTTCGAAGATCTGAGACGCGAAGGCGAAATCGAAGCGGCGCAGCCGCACGTTCCGATCGCTCTTCTCCGGATCCCATTCGATTTCCAAGATCGTATATGTATTTGTATATACGCAACCCCCTCCAAGGGATCCGTCAGGGCGATCCCTCCGAGTGCGTGGCCCTAGAACGTGGACTGGATGACCGGGCGGTTGGATGGCGACATGGGCCGGTGTCAGCCGCCCGTCAATCGCTCGATCAAGGCCCGGGCTTTGGCGACAGGTACACCGAGGTTGGACCCGCCGAACTCGGGCAGAATCGCCGAGTTGACCGCGACGACGCGACCGTCCAGTGACAGCACCGGCCCACCGCTGCCACCGCTCGTGGTCTCCGCATCGTAGACGACGCTGGCGGCCGTGACTTGTCCGACGATGCCCCGCGTCGCCAAGGGTTTCATGAACCCAGCCGCGGCGATTCGCTGAGCCTGCTCGAAGAAGTCCGCGATCCCCTCCCGACGAAGACGGTCGATGAAGTCGGCGTCGCTACGCGCCATGAGCGCTTTGAGCCCGAGCGGATAACCCATGACGATCACCGGGTCGCCGGCCGATGGCGGCTCGGAGGCAAGCTCGATGAAGGGCACGCGTCCCTCGACGCCGAGTACCTGCACCACGGCGAGGTCGGCGTCGTCAGACGCTACACGTAGCTGGAGGTCGTGGGCCTCAGATCCGTCTGCGAGGAATCCGACCATGCGGCTCCACTCAGCGACGAAACCGGACTCGAGGAGCGCGCGGGCGGCCGCATCGAACTCCCAGGGCAGAACTACGTGCCGGTTCGTCAGCGCGAGCCCGTCCGACGATACGACGAATCCTGTTCCGGTCAGAAAGATCTCGAAGGGCGGGCCGTCCCCGTCCACGGTAAGAGCCGGGTGACCCAGGGCATTCCTCAGTGGGTGTCCATCAGGCCCGGCGATCATTCTCAGCGGCCGGCCGCTCTCGGGCTGGATGAACCGGTAGCTGCCCTGGATGAAGAGTGTTGCGCCGGCCGCACTCTCGATCACGCGGGCGGTCGCGCTGTTCCGTGCCTCGAGAGCCTCGACCCGCTCGCCGGTCGTGCGCAGCTCCGCCAGCACCTCGCCCAACTCCTCCGTGCTCACCGCCGAAGCCTGCGTTGCGAGAGAGGAGATATCCTCGAAGCGTTCGATCTGGCTGAGGAGCTGAGCCTCGATCAGCGTGCTGCGCCGCGCGGTGATGGTGGTCGTGATAGCGATCGCCGCGAGCGCCAGGACCGTCAAGGCCCTAAAACGGCGCGTCGTGCGCGTTGCCAGTTCCCTGGGAACCACCGTAACGAGGACGCCCGCCTTCCGAAGGGCGCCTCGCTCGGCACGGACGCATTCCGCGCAGTCCGAGAAGACGTCTGTGAGAGACTTGTACGGTAGCGTGTCACTGTCGTACAACCGGAACCGAAGAACCGCCCCGTCGCGACCAATCTCCAGGACGTCGCCCGAGGCCAGAACGAGGCGCTCCAGGAGCTCCCCGTTGATCCAGATCCTAGCTCCAGGCATGCTGCTGATCTCGTAGGAATGACCGCGACGCTCGAGGGTCGCGTGGTGAGGGAGGGGCATCGGCTCGGTGTCGGCCGGAATCCGGATCTCGCAGTCAGGGTCCGTCCCCACTCGTAGCGTGTCACCCCTGAGACGCAGCGTCTCACCCCGTCGACTGCCCGAAAGGAACACCACAGCCGGAATCGGGCCGTCACCTGCCCCGGGCCCTGCGTGCTGGTCGTGTCTCATCGTGCCCCCTGCGTGCGCCAGACAGAATCTATCGCTATCGCGTGGAGAGAACGCCTGTGAGGAGCTCACGCCACGCAGCCCGCTCGCCCTCTGGAGCGAAACGCCGCCGCAACCGCCTACAGTGTTCCTTGAGCTCCGCCAGGTACGCGGGCTCCGACTCGGCTCGCAACAAGAGGCTCCCGAGGCCTCTATCGTCCCCGACCGCGTAGTAACCGGGGTAGTGGTCACCGAGCAACCCTCTGGACCCGGGGATGTCGGTTGAGAGTACCGGCACCCCTGCGACGATCGCTTCCGAGACCACGTTGGCTCCGCCCTCGTCGCGCGAGCTGAGTACCAGCAGTCGGGAGCTCGCGAGCAGCTCTCGGGCCCGGTCGAACGGGAGCGGGCCAAGCCATTCATAGCGCAGGTTGGCGTCGGTCTCGGCGCGCGCCTGCCTGCCGAGCTCCTCGTTGAGCGCCGCGCCGGCGTGCCGGACGACGATACGCGAGGTCTCCGGTAGGTGCCGGGTCGCCGCCGCGGCAAGGAGTGGATCCTTGATCTCGCGGAGGTGCGACAGCACCGAGACTTCGAACCGGTCCGACGCGGTCCTCGTGATTGAGCGTTTGAGCTCGGCTGACTGTAGGATTACGTGAACCTTGCCGTGCAGAGCCGGCGGTAGGCGTTCGAGCGCGGCCGGCTGCAGAACCACAACGCGGGTCGCCATCTCCAGAGCGCGAGGCACTTCGTCGCCCCGGTCCAGGTCGCGATACAGATCGGTGCCGGTGAGGGCGACGACAAGCGGCGCTCCCGGTCGTTCCTCATGGTACCTGCGAATCGAATCGAAGCTCTTTCGCGCGTGCAGCGCGATCAGGACATCGGCGTCCTCGCCCTGCCAACTCCGAAGCACGACCGTCGTGTGACCGAGCTGTTCCAGCAGCCGTTGCCAGCGCACCGCTGTCGTTTTATTCCCGCCCAGCGATGTCGGCCCGGCGGGGCTGACTAGGGTGACGTTCAACGCGACATCGCGCAGGTGCGGAAGCCCGCGAACACGTCGCGCCGATTCGGCGTGAAGTAGTTGCGCCAGGTCGGGCGCAGCATGCGGGTGCGTGTCATCCAGCAGCCTCCCCGCAGAACTTTGCGACATCCGAACCAGGGCTTCGAGTACTGCTCGTAGGGGTCGACCACGAAGCCCGGGTACGGAAGGAAGTCGCTGGCTGTCCACTCCCAGACGTTGCCCAGCATCTGGCGACAGCCAGCGGGCGTATCGCCGGCCGCCGCCGCCGCGACCGGCCAAGGCCCGCCACCGCTTCCGTCGAGGTTCGCCCTCTCGACGCCCGGCTCGGGCGCGTCGCCCCAGGGGTACTCGCGTCGGGAGCCAGTGAAGGCGTCGGACGCAACCTCGGCCGTCGCGGCGACTTCCCACTCGGACTCGGTCGGCAGGCGCCGCCCCGCCCAGCGGCACCAGGCGTCCGCTTCGTACCAGTTGACGTGACTGACCGCGAGGTCCGGCTCGAGATCGCGCCACGAGTCGAACACGCGACGTTGCCAGGTATCGTCTGCGCGTTGCCAATAGACCGGGGACTCGGCGCCAGAGGCCTGCCTCCAGCGCCAACCGCGATCGCTCCACAACTCGGACCGCCGGTAGCCGCCGTCCTCCACGAACTGGACGAACTGAGCCTGCGTCACCCCCGCGCGTGCGATGCGGAACGGCTCGATGTCGACCGGATGCGCCCACTTTTCGTTATCGAAGACGAACGGCTCGTCCCTGCTCGCTCCGATTTCGACCTGGCCACCGGGGATCTCGACGTCCCCATCAGCCGAGGCGTGCTCCGCCGGAGGGGGCGGCGGGCCGAGCCACCTGGGCCGCGAGTAGCCGAGCGTCTGCCGCATGTAGCAGAACGCTTCCTGGTGCATGTCCTCGTGGAACACGGACAGAAGGACAAAATAGCGCAGCTCGGGACTGGGTTCCCCGCCGGCGAGCTTCTCGAGAACGGCGTCCCGCACTCGCTGCCCATACCGCATCACTTCGGCTCGATCGGGCATCTTCATATGCCAACGCATCTCGTGTCCGACGTATGTCGAGTCGAACAGGTGATCCGGGTCGTCGATCAACGGCGTCCCGCCGAGCGCGTGACGCAACACCCAATATTCCTGGAACCAGATCCCGTGCCCGAGCTCCCAGAGGAACGGGTTCACCGTGGGCAGATACGGCACCTGCATCTGGTCGTCGTCGAGATCGTCCACCATCGAGAACGTCCGAGCTCGGGCATCCTCGGTCCAATCGCGAAGCTGTTCCGTCGATACGCTCATTCATCCTCGGGTCTGAGGGGACGAGCCAATCATAACGGGTCGATCGGGGTGGGCCCTCCCCTGGGCCGGCATCCCAGGTTTCACGCCGATGATCGTACTGTTCACGATGTGCACAACGAGACCAACCGCGGTGGTCCGAGCCCGTGATGGTTTGGTCTACGAGTATCCCACGTATTCAGGGGCGTGGGAATGCTCGTTCTTGTCCTCGAGTTCATGGCATGAGGTCGGGGCCCACATCTAGTCTCAAAACCGGCTCCCGCTCTCCGCGCAGGTAGCGTACGACGTCTGCCGCGTCGATGAGGAGCGAGCCGGTGTTGAGCAGGACGAGGGCGATCAGCCAGATCCGCATCGGAGACCCGACGGGCAGGACTCCGCTACGTAGCCAGGCCCAGGGGACGAGGGCCAACCACGGAACGTGGCCGATCCCGAGGAGACGAACGAAACCGAGCCGACCGAAGAGCGCCATCTGCAGCATCGCAGCCAACATGAAGGTCGCCAGCGTGATGACGGCCTCGGGCGCCGGGAGGAACACGATCGGCGCGACGCCATTGACGAGGATGAGCGCAGCGATCCATATGAGCCAGCCAGCAGGGAAGCGGAGCATCGTACGTGCGAAATCGAGAGCAACTCGGATCATCTGGACCTCCTGCGGAGCGCGCGTGCCCCTGGATTATATTCCGTGGACCACGAGTACATAAGGAAGGGAGCGACACATGAAAGCTGCTGAGCTTCTTGTCCGGTGTCTCGAGAACGAAGATGTAGACTACATCTTCGGCATCCCGGGCGAGGAGAACATCGACATGATGGACGTTCTGCTCGATAGCCCGATCCGTTTCATCACTACGCGACATGAGCAGGGCGCGGCCTTCATGGCCGACGTTTACGGACGGCTGACGGGCAGAGCGGGAGTGTGCCTGTCGACCCTCGGTCCGGGTGCTACGAATCTGGTGACCGGTGTCGCGGACGCGAACATGGACCGGGCTCCACTCGTGGCCATCGCGGGCCAGGCCGCTACGACGCGGATGCACAAGGAGAGCCACCAGTACCTCGATCTGGTCAGGCTCTTCGCTCCCATATGCAAGTACAGCACGGAGATCAAGGAGGCGGAGACCATTCCGGAGGTGATTCGCAAGGCGTTCAAGCAGGCGATCGCGGAGAAACCCGGCGCCAGCTTCATAGCGTTTCCCGAAAACGTTGCCGGCTCCGACGTAGAAGGAAAGGAGCCGCTCAAGGTGCAGGCGGCCACGGCTCCCGAGGCACGGGAGGCCAAGATCGAGCAGGCCGCTGAGATCATCTCGACCGCGGAGCATCCGGTCATCATGGCAGGGAACGGCGTCATCCGCTCCGGAGCCACGGAGCAGCTACAGGCGTTCGCGGAGAAGCTCCAGATCTCGGTCGCGACCACCTTCATGGCCAAGGGCGCGATACCGTTCTCTCACGCCCTAAGCCTCGGGACCGTGGGCTTGCAAGCCCACGACTACGTCAGCTGCGGATTCGACCGTGCGGACGTGATCATTTGCGTAGGCTACGACATGATCGAGTACCATCCCTATCTGTGGCATCCCGAGAAACACGCGCAGCTCCTACACATAGACGAGACGCCGGCCGAAGTGGATGAGCACTACATCCTGGCCGCCGGAGTCATCGGCGATATCGGTGAATCCCTGCAGCGGATCGGCGAGGTGGCGCGGCCTCAGGAGGAGCCGAAGCTCGGGGCGTTGCGGGACCTCATCCTCCATGAGCACTCCGAGCATGCGGAGAACCCGGCGTTCCCCATGGTGCCCCAGCGCATCCTCTCGGACCTCCGGCAGGTCCTCGCGCCGGAGGACATCGTCATCAGCGACGTGGGCGCGCACAAGATGTGGACCGCCCGGCTCTACCAGGCTGAGCGCCCCAACACCTGCATCATCTCGAACGGTTTCGCTTCGATGGGGATCGGCGTGCCTGGGGCCATCGCAGCGAAGCTGGCCCATCCGGAGCGCACAGCGGTAACGATCACCGGCGACGCCGGCTTCCTGATGAACTGCCAGGAGATCGAGACCGCGCTGCGTATTGGGACCGCCATCATCATCCTCATCTGGAACGACAGCGAGTACGGTCTGATCCGCTGGCATCAACTCCGCCACTTCGGACGCGCCAGCCACATCGACTTCAACAATCCCGACTTCGTGATGTTCGCCGAGAGTTTCGGGGCCAAGGGCTATCGGGTGGAAGCCGCCGACGAGTTGGTGCCCACGCTGAAACAGGCCATCGCCGACGACACGGTAGTGATCATCGACTGCCCTGTGGACTACTCAGAGAACATGAAACTGACGGAGAAGCTGGGTAATCTGGTCTGTGCCATGTAGAGCGGTGGGGTTGGCCGAACAACCGGAGATAAGAGTATGCCTGAGCATTTGCGACTCATGGTTCCGGGCGCTAGGCCGGACACAGAGCTCATGGAGGTACACGCGCCCTACGATCGGAGCGTGATCGCCACCGTAGAGCGCGCGGGACCCCAGGTCGTTGAGAAGGCGCTGGACACGGCCTACCGACTCTTCCGCGACAGGGACGCGTGGCTCAGCCCGGCCCGCCGGATCGAGATTCTGAGGCGCGCCGCCGCCATCATGCAGGAGCGACGAGAGGAGCTAGCGGTCGAAGCCGCGCGGGAGGGAGGAAAGCCACTCATCGATTCGCGGGTCGAGGTGGACCGGGCCGTCGACGGCGTGCACGAGTGTGTAGAATTTCTGCGCACTCAGCACGGCGAGGAAATCCCGATGGGACTCAATGCCGCGTCGGCGAACCGATTGGCGTTCACCCGCCACGAGCCCATTGGCGTCGTCGTCGCGTTCAGCGCCTTCAACCACCCGTTGAACCTGATCGTTCACCAGGTAGGACCGGCTGTCGCTACCGGGTGTCCGTGCATCGTCAAACCGGCCGAGGCAACGCCCCTGTCGGGGATGCGTTTCGTGGCGATTCTCCGCGAGGCAGGTCTACCGGAGGAGTGGTGCCAGGGCCTCGTGACCACCGACCTGGACGTCGCAGGATCTCTGGCCACGGACCAAAGGGTGGGCTTCTTCAGCTTCATTGGCAGCGCTCGTGTAGGTTGGATGTTGCGCTCCAAGCTCGCGCCCGGCACCCGCTGCGCCCTGGAACACGGAGGCGCGGCACCGGTCCTCGTAGCGGAGGACGCCGACCTCGAGCGCGCGCTTCCCCTGATCAGCAAGGGGGGATTCTACCACGCGGGCCAGGTCTGCGTTTCGGTTCAGCGTGTCTTTGCCCACCGGAGCATCGCTCACGATTTGGCCGAGCGCCTCGCCGAAGCGGCGACGGCTCTCGAGGTCGGAGACCCGACCCGTCCGGACACCGAAGTGGGCCCCCTGATCCGTCCAGCCGAAGTGGAACGCGTAGCCGAGTGGGTGAGCGAAGCCGTCGATCGCGGTGCCGAGTTGCTCGCCGGAGGCGAAGCCCTTTCCGAGACGTGCTACGCCCCGACCGTACTGTACGACCCGCCCGGCGACGCCCGGGTCTCGACCTCGGAAATATTTGGCCCGGTCGTCTGTGTGTATCCGTACGACGACATCGATGACGCGATCGCCCGATCGAACTCGCTTCCCTACGCCTTCCAGGCGTCGGTATTCACACGCGACATCGATACGGCGCTACGGGCTTCGCGCCGGCTCGACGCCTCCGCGGTGATGATCAACGATCACCCCGCCTTCCGCGTGGATTGGATGCCGTTCGCGGGCCTGAGGGAGTCGGGCATGGGCGTCGGCGGGATTCCCTATACGATGGAGGACATGCAGATCAGGAAGCTGGTGGTCATTCGTTCAGAGGAGCTGTAGAGCAGTCGTCTTGATCTCCGCGAGGAAGCGCTCAGCCCCCCCCACGGCGGCCAGTTTCCGATCCGAAGGACTCACGCTGGTTCTCGGCGGGACCGGCAAGACCGGCCGGCGCATCGCGCGAGCCGCGGAGTACCGACGCGCGTCGCGTCTCGGGCAGGTGATCCGCCCTTCGACGGGGACGATCAGAACACCTGGGACGCCGTGCTCAATGGAGTTACTGCTGCGTACATCAGCTACGCTAGCTGATGGGCAAGGTGGATTAGGTGTAGGAGCCTGTTGAAGAAAGTGGGCGAGCCGCGAGCCGAAGCCCCGCCGGAGGACCTCCTCCAGCGGGGCTTCGTCATTCCCAGCAATCAGTGCTTGTAGACAGCAGTCGCTACTGAGCCTCCGAGTACGCCCCCATCTTTTCTACTGCTTCCGCCGTCGTCCACGTCGCGTTCGCGATGAACCGGAAGTTCGTCTGTGCGGCTGCATTGCCATCGAGCCCGGGAAGAATCGCAGAGGCTGTCGCGTCCGTCACGACCGCGACTTCGAATCCCATCTCCAGCAGCTCGCGCATGTGCGACTCCACGCACAGGTTTCCGGACATGCCGGCAAGGATGACCCGGTCGATACCGCGTTTGCGAAGCTGCAACGCCAGATCGTTCTGCTCCGGCCCGAAGACCTTGTGCGGGCTTGTGACGATGGTCTCACCGTCCTCGATGTAGGGCTTGTAGCGGGCAAGCCAATCGGCACCCGATCCCACAAAGCCGTGCAGGTCCGTCGGCCCGGCGCGGTCGAACATGCCGATCTTGTGCATGAGCGCTTCCAGGGCTCCCTCGAACTGCCAACCGTGGTCGGTCGGGTAGTAGTAGTGCGGCGAAATGAATACCTCCATCCCCACGGACTTCGCGGTCTGCAGGAGTGTCTCCAGGTTTTGGACGGTGTTGTTCTCCGTGACGCTCTGACCCACGACTCCCCAGGTCACACCTTCCGGGGACAGGAAGTCGTTTTGTGGATCTGTGATCACGAGTGCTGTGCGGCTGTCGATTGTCATCCCCGGGTCGGGGAGCTGCGCTTCGGTTGCTCCGAAGGACAGTGAGAATGCGGCTGCGACCCAGGCGGTAGTGAAGATTATACGTTTCATGATGGAGTCCTTTTGGTTGTGTTGGTTACTGTGGTGGTCGTATCTCTTGGGTTTCCTGTGGTGTTGTCGGGGGAGTCGCCTGATGGGTGGCCGAGGGAGGTGTCTCCCCTGATCTCCGCCCACACCTCCGGGCCTGCCTCCCTGATTTCTTCGAGGCTGAAGCGGGGAGTAATGTGTTGCTGGCAGTTCCAGTCGAACGCCTCGACGTAGAACAGGTAGGCGCGCTCGATCACGGCGTCGTAAGCCGGATCCACCAGCTTTGATCTCAAGGCGTCATCCACCTCTCGGACTTCGGCCCTAGCGTAGATCTTGAGTCGTTTGCGGCGAGCCTGATCGAGCAGGAAGAGCGCCACTCGATCGTCGGCCCGGACGTTGCCGGTACTGATGTACTGCATGTTCCCCCGGAAATCGGCGAAGGCGAGGGTGTGAGGACCCAGTACTTTGAGAAAACCCTTGGGTCCACCACGGAACTGCACGTACGGCCAGCCGGCTTCGTTCACCGTCGCCATGTAGAAGTGATCGAGACGTTCGATGTGCTCGCGCTCTCGGTCCCCCAGCGCGCGATCATCCCACTCCATGTTCTCGAGACGCTGGCCGAATCCGCGGCTCCCGTTCTCTTCCTGGACGGCCTTCACGCTGTCGCCGAACGCGATTTCCGGGTAACGGCGGGTCATGATGCTCCTCCTCTTTGGGTTGGGTTGGAGATCAGGGCTGTCAGGCCGCCGTCTGGTTGACGATTTCCGCTACGGCAGTGCTGGGCTTGAAGCCGGTCGTGGTTCGCCCGACAGAGGCGGCGCCACCGCCAGAAATGAGAATCGAAGCGAGGCCAGCGATGTAGAGCAGCGTGACTTCGTAGCCAGGCATGCCGAACTGGGGGCCGGCGTCCGTCATCCCAGTGATGTGGATGAAGTTGAAGCCCTGCGGGAGATGCACGGTGAACATCGCAACCAGCATGTTCACGATCAGCACTGCAGAGGCCACCGCAGTGAAGGCTCCAGCGATCAGGGCCAGCCCGCCGACGAGTTCCACGCCACCTACGAAGTAGGCCGTGATGCCGGGAGCAGGCACGCCAATGGCTGAGAGCATACCCACGAACATGTCGTGGCCGCCTACGCTGAACAGCTTGGGAACGCCATGGTAGACGAAACCGAATCCGAGTACGGCTCGGAGTGGTGCGGGGGACCATGACTTGATTGAGTCGAACATTGTTTCCCTTCCTTTCCGGATATGATCAGGGGTGATTTGCCCGGTAGCTGAGACAAGGCCCGTGCCAAACCCGATGAAAGAGACACCAGGCCGGTAACCTGTTGGAGGAAAACAACTTGAATCGTTGCGTGCTACGGCGGCGAAGGAGCCTGCCGAGGAGGGAAACTCCGAAATATCGTAGTGCTCCGAAGGACGGTGGGCGCCAGGATCGGTATCACTGTCGCGGTACGCCGCAAGGTGGGCGCCAGAGTCGACGTGACGGCAGGCGCTATGGCTCCGGGTGAGCCTCAGGGCGTTGGAGGTCCGCGCCTACGCCAGCCCGACCTTCTTTTCGATCCCCAGCTTTTTCATCCGGGACCTCAGCGTGTTGGGATGCATATCCAGGATTCGGGCTGCGCCCTTGGGTCCCTGGACCATCCATTCGCACAGGTCGAGAACCTCGACGATGTGCTCCCGTTCGACTGACTCCAAGGTACGTCGCGCGCGGGTGGAGACCTCCTGGGGAGGGTGTATCGAAATCGCCTCGTCGACACAGAGAACACCTCGCGTGGACAGGATAACCCCGCGCTCGATGATGTTCTCGAGTTCGCGCACATTTCCCGGCCAATCGTAACCCTGGAGCGACCGTTGCGCGTCGTCGGGCACGTGGTCGATGCGCTTGCCCATCGCCGTCGCGTATTTCTTCACGAAGTATGAAACGAGCAAAGGAATATCCTCCCGCCGGTCCCGCAGGGCCGGGACCTCCACGGGGAAGACGCTCAACCTGTAGTAGAGGTCGTCGCGGAAGGTGCCACCCTCCATAGCCTTCATGAGATCCCGGTTCGTTGCGGCAATGATCCGCACGTCTACCGAGATGGTGCGGTTGCCACCCACTCGCTCCAGTTCGCCCTCCTGCAGCACGCGAAGGAGCTTGGCCTGGAGTTCGAGAGGGAGTTCGCCGATCTCGTCGAGAAAGAGTGTGCCACCGTCCGCCAACTCGAACCGACCGATCCGTTTGGCGGTGGCCCCGGTGAAGGAGCCACGCTCGTGTCCGAACAGCTCGCTCTCGATCAGGTTCTGGGGGAGTGCAGCGCAGTTCACCTTCACGAAGGCACGCTCGCTACGTCGGCTGGACTGATGCACGGCCCGGGCGAAGAGCTCCTTGCCGACACCGGTTTCTCCCGTGACCATAACGGTGGCATCGGTATCCGCGACCTTTTCCAGGCGAGAAAGCACCCGCTTCAGTGCGCCGCTGTTGCCGATGATCTCTTCGAAATTGTGCTCGACGCGGATCTCCTCCTGGAGATACTGGTTCTCATGCTCCAGCCTGTCCTTCAGGGCCTTGACCTCCTCGAGCGCACGCTCCAGGGCCTCCTGCTGCTGCTTCCTGCGGGTGATGTCGATGAAACTCACCACGGCGCCCGCCAACTCACCGTCTTCGTCGCGGATCGGTGTGCTCACGTATTCGACGGGCAGTGAGGTTCCGTCCCGTCTCCAGAACACTTCGTCGTCCTTGCGGTGGACCTCGCCGTCCGTAAACGCCGCATAAATCGGGCACTCCTCCCTTGTGTAGGGATCCCCGTTGGCGTGAGTGTGGTGGATAATGGCGTGTTGCGGTTTACCGATCAGTTCCTCCACCGTCCAACCGAGAATCTCCGCGGCGGCAGGGTTTACGAACGTCGTGTTCCCCTCCGTGTCCAACCCGTATATCCCTTCCCCCGCCGAATCGAGGATGGATTGGTTGCGCCGCTGCATTTCAGCCAGGGCGCGTTGGGTCTCCTCGGGACCGCAACCGTCGTCATGGGTCACTTTAGAGCGTGCTCGTCGTGTTGGAGGATCTGATAGATCATCGATACGGACTCGGGCGATTGAACTTCGGGACCAAGCTAGACTTGGCTGCGAGGCTCCACAACGATTTCTTCCTCGCATGGCGCCGGGGCCACGCCACGCCACGATATTTCGTACCCTCCTGACATCTCGCAGCGCCAGGCCAGCGGCCCTTACTGGGCACGCCGACCTAAGTCCCAGGTGCATAGGGAGTTGCGGCGGATGAGCGACGGAACCCACGGTGGCATGAGGCTTGTCATGTAGGTGGCCACACACACTGACCACTGGAGATGAGCATGTCGAACACGGCGCTGGTGCCCCCGTTCACGAAAGAAACAGCCACCAAGAAGGTCCGCGCTGCTGAAGATGCATGGAATAGTCGGGACCCCGAGCGTGTGTCGATGGCCTACAGCCTGGATAGTCATTGGAGGAATCGTGCGGAGTTTGTAGAGGGTCGAGATCAGATTCGAGACTTCCTCACCGGAAAATGGGAGAAGGAACTCGATTACCGGCTCATCAAGGAGATGTGGGCCTTCAGCGACGACCGGATTGCGGTCCGGTTTCAATATGAGTGGCACAACGAAGCGAACGAGTGGTTTCGAGCCTACGGAAACGAGTTGTGGGAATTCGATGCGGAGGGGCGGATGCGACGGCGTGAGGCGAGCATCAACGACGTGCCGATAGAGGCCTCGGACCGACGCTATCACTGGCCGCAGGGGCCACGGCCAGCGGATCACCCGGGCCTGATCGACTCGCCGGAATGAGACCGTGATGTCCGCGGGGTGGTGGTGATTTCGCGCCAAGAAGCCGCGTCCATTATCCTGTGGGCATGAAAATCCATCGACGTCAGGGCAAAGCAGGCCCCCTCTTCGGATCACCAGTCTGGATGGACGCCACCTGAAAACGGTGCGCGTTCCCACCGAGTGTGTCATGCAGCGCCCCGAGTTTGGGGGCAAGCTCCGCGATGGCGACCCCGGCGCAGCAGCTTCCTCGATACCGACACACCACGAAGCGTGCACCCGGCTGGGCCAGCGCCCAGCACGTCTACCAGGTAACTAGGGTGCCCTTAAAGGGGGGGGTGGGGGGTGATGGTCCCGGTCGGGTATGGGCTGATCGAGAGGGGCGTGCACCGCCGCTTATCCCTCCGACCCCTCTTCCCGGGCCGCTGGCAACCTCAGTATCTCGTTTTCACGGACGGTCGAGCCAGTGACGAGGGTGCGCGTCTGAGCCAGGACCACATACGGGTGTGAATGTACCCACCATCTTCGGTTTCACGCGTGCCCATCCCGAGAAAGATGTCGTGGCTCAACTGGCGGATCTCGTCTATGAGCGTGTTACCCTCGTTGTAGGCGCCGTAATACATGAGCAGCGCGGGCTTGCCGTCGATGAGCGAAGTCCCCGCCTCGGTGCCAAACCGCAAGTTGCGCACGATCTTGCCGCCCGGGAAACGCTAAACGATTGTATCCCTCCCCCGTGGTCGCGGTCGTCGGCATGTAGGCCTTCCCCAGCCAGTAGCCCCGCTCCGACCCCTCATCGAACATGGTGGCGTTGGTGCTCGCGCGGCGCTCCGGGTCTCCGGCGTTGGGTACGAGCCCCATGTAGTGCCCTTTGAACTCGGTGAACTCTGGCGCTGGCGACACACTCCATAACTCGATGATCTCGTCACGCGATATGGCCAGCACATCCTCCAGAGTCCATCCGCCGGTTTCATCGAGCGGCGGGGCCGCCCGTCCGGGTCCCCCAGAAGATCCCGACCGCCACCATCACGAGTCCCACACCCACGAGTTTGCCCATTGCCATCGTGCCTTCCCTGTCCGCCATAAACCGCAGATCTGATTCCGCTGACTTCGCTGCCGAGGTCCGTGCGGCCGTAGCGCCTGACCCCGATAACAACCTGATCGTGGTTGTTCTCGGGGCGCACCACTTCAGCTTCGGAGATCAGGCGCTGACGCAGAGCCGGATTCTTCGGTCGGTGCTCGCAAGGATGAGCGGGCTCGGTGGTGTGAAGCCGCGAACGGGGCTGGCGATTACGAGGCGGTACCTGAGTGGCTTCTTCGATGTCCACTTCCGACGTTGGCACCTCAGGCCTTCCGCTTGGGCTGAGTTTTGGAACAGGACGGGGTGAGGGCCGCTTGGATACAGAAGGGCGAGGGAGGGACGTGAACTCGCCTTGGAGGTGCGCACAGGGTGCGGCAGCCCGCTCCCGCGTCTTAGCGCGGCGGGCCACCAGCACCGAGTCGTGCGGGCCTAGAAGACCGTCGCGAACGAAAGACCCAACCTACCTTCGATACTCCAAGCCACGTGAGCTCCCGGCCACGTCAGAAGACGATCGGTGAACAGCCGCTGGCGGGACCCGATGGCCTCCGCGACCAGAATCACGCTACCTAGCTCAGCCCCCAGGTGGTCGGGAATCTCGAAGCGGGCCGTGCTCAGTGACGTGACAGTGCCGAGGGGCCAACGACGACGCCCTGTCGTGGTCTCCACTACGTAGATCCGCATGTCCAACCAGTTGTTGTTCGTCACGCGGACGGTGACCGGCTCGCCGACTCGGTCAGGGGCCCGTTCGTTCTGGCCGACTGGACTGCCCTCTTTCTGGGTCTGTGCCTGTAATGGCACCCCCGCCAAACCTCCGACGAATAGCGCTAGTATCGCGGTGTAAAGCGTGCGCTTGGTCATTGCAGTCATCTCCTCACCAGATCTATGGTCAACCGCCGGTTCATTGGCGGTACCCGTTTCCTACCACTTATTGGTGAGTGAGCGAAGGGCGGAATTCATTACACTTCTCGGGTGGCCGTCGGGGAGGCCGCCGCGAGATCGACCGTACTGCTTCATGACGCGGCCGCCTCGGCGGCACCGAAAGCCGCCCGGTGCTCGCGAATGAACGCGTCCAGAGCCTGCGGCCGCTGACCGCCGATGCGCTCGACGACATCGCTCTCGCCACGGAAGATCCCGTTCTGGTGGTCGACAGCGACCGCCTTGAGGTGGATCACCAGCGAATCGCTCATGCCGTCCACTCCGGCGAGCACGTCACCCCAGACGTCCACGGGCAGGTCGACGTACTCGACCGGCTTGCCCAGTTCCTCCGACAACAGGTCGGCCATCTCGGTGACCGTGAGGTTCCGGGGGCCCGTCACCACGTAGCGCTCACCCACATGTAGCACCGGGTCGGCGAGGATGCCCGTTACCACGCGCGCGATGTCGGCGGCCGCCACGGGGGCGTGCTTCTCGGCGCCGTAGGGCAGATAGAGCTTGCCCTCGGCGGCGATCGTGCGCGCGCCCATCATCACGAGGTTCTCCGCGAAGAAGGTCGGCCGCACGTGCACCGCCCCGATGTCGGCCCAGTCGAGGATGTTCTCGGACAGCCAGTGCTGGCGTGCCAGCGGGCTCTTGGCGTCTTGTCGCGCGGAGATCTGCGACATGTTGACCAGCGCCTCGACACCCACATCCCTGGCGGCCACCGCGACGATGGTGGTGGCCTCTACGAGCAGCTCACCTTGCGGCGGGTACACGAAGTAGACGCGCTTGACCTTGTTCATCGCCGCGCGCATGGACTTCAGATCGTGAAGGTCTCCCACCACCACCTCGGCGCCCAGCGATTCGAGTCGCGCCGAGCGGTTGTCGAGTCGACGGACGAGAGCTCGAACGGGGAATCCGTGATCGAGCATCTGTTCGACGACCGCGGCGCCAGTCTTGCCGGCGGCGCCCGTAACGAGAATCAGAGTGTTCTTGTTCGTCTTCATGAGTACTTCCTCCAAAAGAGTTGTATATACAACTTATGTTTCGAAAATGATGCCGGAGGGGCGCGTTCTTGCTCTGTCACGGGGTCCGCGTCCCACGGCTGGGGTCCGCGGTGCCGCGGCCGTGGCACTCGAGTCGAGCAGGGCAAGCGTTTGCTGCTCCGCAGCTACCTTCCATTCGTTGCTGTCGGTCGCAAACTGTGGACCCTTCAGCATCGCGTGGCCACGGTCGGCTTCCCAGCGATCGAAGTCGGTCAGCCGGGTGAGCATCATCTTCACCATACCGGCCACCGCTCCTAGCTTGGAGCCGGCGGAGAAGCCGGGCAGGATGAGGCTCGGGTTGGCGATATAGCGCCGCGCGATCGTCTCGAAGTCCTCCGGGGGGCGCCCGGTGACCTCCTGTACATGGTTCGTCGGGGCGCCTACAGCGAAGGCGCCACGCCGCAGGTCTTCCGCGTACGTGCGGATCTGCGACACTTCGAATGGACTCATGCCCAGCGCGGTCGCCGCCTTGATGAACATGTTGGTGGACACGTCCCGATGGCTGACCTTGCGGTCGACCACGCGGCTGAGAATCTCCGCTACGTCATGCCCCGACAGCAATTCCGGGCCGGTGGGCCGGTAGGTCTTGCCGATGTGGGGCACCGGATCCGCAAGAACGCCCGCCGCCACTGCACCGATGTCCTCATTGGATGGCGGTGCGTTTAGTCCGTCACCGAAGGGCAACGCCAACATGCCCAGATGCTTGATCGCAGGCAGGCCCGTCAGGTAAAAGAACGCAAAGATGCCCGGGTTGATGTAGGTCACGTCCACCGTCGGCATCCACTGCACGATGTTGTTGGTGATCCAGTGCTCCCGAGTCAGCGCGGAGGGGTGGGAGGGGTGCCCGTTCCAACCGCTCATGAGCGCCAGCGTCTCGAGCCGAGCCTCTTCGGCGGCCAGCGCAAACAGCATGGTCCCCTGCAGCAGGTTTGGCGCGAACGGCGGCACGTGGTAGGCCCGCTGCACGTCGACCAGCGCCTCCCGCAGATCGCGCATGTCGAACAGATCGCCCGTGAAGATCTCAGCCCCGGCCTGTTTCAATTTGTCGGAGCGGGCGTCTTCTCGACGCACGAAGGCACGGACGGGGAAGCCCTGCGCGAGCAGTTCGCTAACGGCCGCGGCTCCGGTGCGTCCAGCGGCGGAGGTTACTAGAATCCTCGGTTTTGTCGACATCATCGAGCTCCTCTTGGAGGCCGTTAGTTGTATATGCAACTCAGTACAGCAAAAAAATCACTCTTGCCCGTTACGGCTCCACACGGTGTTGGCCACACTGTGGATCGAGGCGGCTCCGCCACGGCCCAGCACGGCCTTGGCACGGGTCTGCGCCTTTTCCCACACGGGGACCGACTTCTCGAGCAGCGTCTGGCCCTGCCGGGTCAGCGTCAGCTCCTGCTTGCGACCCGATCCGGACTCCGTCACGGTCAACCAGCCATTCTTACGCATCCGTTGCACGTTCCTGCTGACCGTGGACTTCTCCATGTTGAACCGCCGGGCGACGTCCCCGGGGGACATCGGCCCACGTTTGGTGACGATCACTAGAATGTTCAGCTGGCCGGTGGTCAGGCCGAGAGGGCGCAGCGCCTCGTCGTAGATGGCGGTGATCGTACGGTTGAGCATGCGAACCCGGACCGCGAGGCAATCCTTGGCGATCAGGTCGGCGGCGAGGTCAACCGGTTGCGTGTTCTTTGGAGGCATCGTATTCATAGTGTTGTATATACAACTAACGGAATCGATTGTCAACACCCGGAGTTTCGCGACAGGTCATGAGGTCAGGTGAGCACGACGATCTTGCCACCGGCTGCGTTGTCTTCCATGCAGCGGTGTGCTTCGACGATCGCGTCCAGCTCGAAGACGCGCCCGATCTTCAGCTTCATGTGTCCCTCTTCCACTTCTTTCAGCACCATCTGGAGCGGTGTCTCCATGAAGTCGATGGACTCACCGGCGTAGGTCGTGAGATTGACCGTCGACGGTATTGCGCCCATTGGAGTGAAGCGATCGAGCTCCCATGCGTTTCCCACCATGCCGGTCATGCACACCGAGCCGAAGCGCGCGGCGCATTGCAGCGAGTCGAGCAGCGTGGTGGTCCCAACGAGCTCGAGCACCTTGTCGACGCCCGAGGGAAACACGCGGCGGACATCTTCCACGATCTCACCGCCGTCGATGAAGACGTGATCCGCGCCGTTGTCTCTCAGCATGGCTTCACGATCGCTCTTGCGAGTCGTGGCGGCCACGGTGGCGCCTTGTTTCTTGGCGAGAGCGGCAGCCGCCAGGCCCACAGAAGTGGTCCCGCCCCGAATCAGCAATGATTGGCCTCTCTCCAACCTCAGTGAGCTGTTGAGCGAACCCCAAGCGGTTTGAATCATCTCGGGCAGAGCAGCTAGGGTTTGCCAATCGAGCGTGGTATCGAGCGCCTGCACTTGGCTGGCGGGCACACAGGTGTATTCGGCGTAGCCACCGTCGAATGCCCGGCCCATGCCGCCCATCGCGGTTGCCACGGTTTGCCCCCGTGGGAACTCCCCGCCGGGTGCCTTCTCGACCGTGCCCACCGCCTCAATGCCGAGCACGCGGGGAAACTCGACGCCGGGCGAGTGTCCCTGTCGAGTGAAGAGCTCCGAGCGATTGAGGCCGAATGCTTTCACCCGGATTAGGACCCACCCGGGTGCGGGCCGCGGAACGGGGAGCTCCTCGATCCTCAGCACTTCTGGAGCGCCTGGTTCACGAATGACCGCGGCTTTCATGGTCCTCATGGTCACGTCCCTGTCCGGTCTGTGCGTGGTTCCATTTTGAACAGTGGATCTCGAGTTGAAACGGTCGGTACCACTCCGCACTTTCTGGCGCAGGCCATTCGAACGGAAGGAGGTCGTTATGTCGTCATCCACACCGGTCGCGACGACCGAGGTCATGTTTCAGCCCGTTCAGGTTGGACGCTACGAGCTGGCCCACCGAATCGTCATGGCGCCGCTCACGCGCTCACGCGCGCGGCAGCCGGGCAACATTCCATCCTCCCTCAATGCCTGCTATGCGGTACAACAAGGCCGGCGGCCGGCGAAGGCGAGCTCGCACGCTTTGTGACGCCGCGCGCCTTGCAGCTCGAGGAGATGCCGTACGTCGTCGGGCAGTTCGTCCGGGGGGCGAAAAACGCCTTGGACGCCGGCTTCGACGGCGTCGAGGTCCACGGGGCGAACGGGTACCTCCTCGACCAGTTTCTCCAGACAGCCAATAACCGTCGCACCGATGACTATGGGGGCTCGGTGGAGAACCGCGCGAGGCTCCTGCTTGACATCATCGTAGCCGTGAACGAAGTCTGGGATTCAGACCGCGTCGGCGTCCGCCTTTCACCCCTCGGCACCTTTAACGACATGGCCGACGATGATCCGGAAGCCACGTTTGGCTACATCGTCGAGAGGCTCAACGAGTATGACCTCGCTTATCTCCACGTTGTAAGGCCGGGCATCCAGGAAGCTGAGAGCGGATCCTGGGACGATCCTGAAGCGCAATCGATGATGCAATTGATTCGGGGCAAGTACAAAGGCACCCTGATAGTAGCCGGAGGGTTCGATGGTGACGAAGGAGAGGAATGGGTATTAAACGGCAAGGCGGATCTGATCGCGTTCGGGCGGAAGTTCTTGGCGAATCCCGACCTACCGCAGCGCATCCAACTCGGTGCTCACCTGAACGCTGATGACGCGACGACCTACTACGGCGGCGGTGCGAGAGGCTACACCGACTACCTCTCGCTCGACCAAGAGCGCGGCGAGGTGCCCATGCCTTGCGTCGACGAACGGTGGCGTTGACACGCTTAGCGGCTCGATCTTGTACACTCCCGATTGCCGAGGATTGAGTGGCGGACACGAAAACGAGTGGCGCAGCGATCGCTACGTATGTGGAAGATCCTGACTTCGCGGCGCGGATCAGGGAGCGCGATGCCCAGGCGCTCGAAGAGGTCGTTCGTCGTTATCTCCCTCAGATCCTGCGCGCCGCCGGCGGTGCCGGCTTCGCCCCTCAACTCGCCGAGGACGTCGCGCAGGACACGTTTGTCACCTTCATCGAGACAGCGCCCCGATTTGAGGGCCGCTCCCATGTCCGGACCTGGCTGTTCGGCATCCTGTACAAGAAGATTGCCGCAGCGCGGCGAAATCTGGGGCGAGACAACGAGATGGACGACATCGAGGAAGTCTTCGAGCAGCGGTTTGATGACGCCGGGAGCTGGACGCGGCCACCGCTCCCGGTGGACGCGGAGGTCTACGATGCTGAGGTGCGCCAGGGAATTGACGGCTGCCTGGACCGGGTTCCAACGAACCAGCGGATGGCCTTTGTCCTGCGTGAAATCGAGGGAATGGATACCCAAGAAATCTGTAAGATTCTGGAGGTCACGCGCACTAACCTAGGAGTCCTTCTGCATCGGGCGCGCAATCGCCTGCGCGAATGCCTGGAAGCCAAAGGGATCGAGCCATAGTCACATGCCGAACTGTAAAGAAGTTGTGCGCCTCATAGCCAGCGATGAGCTGGCCGACGCCGTATGGTTGACCCGGGCCCCTGTCCGGCTCCACCTCCTGATGTGCCGCCATTGCAGAGGCTACGCGGCCCAGCTTCGGGCCATCGGAGCCGCTGCACGGGACCGATGGGACTTGGGCGTGGCCGACAAAGCAGGCTTCGAGCAGCTTCAGAGCTCGATCCTGGAGCGATGCCTGGATGCATCGGATGTGAATATTGCGGACGGGCGCGATCGCGACCCCGAACCTCCGGCAGAACAAACCGATCCGCGCTAGACGCTGACGAACGCGTCACACCCATCTTTGTCTTTGTAGGAAGGAGGTCAGACGATGAAAACCTCTCATGCCACCCTGAGTTTCTTTGCGGTCCTTGCCCTAGCGGGCTGCGCCGGGACTCTGCAAGTACGGACGGATTACGACCCGGAAGTGTCGTTGACGCAGTTGAGCACGTACGACTGGGTCGACCAGGAGGCGGACGCGAGCGGCGATCCGGTCATAGATAGCCCACTATTGAAACGGCATATCCGAGATGCCGTGGAGGGCGAACTTGATAGGATGGGTTATCGCAAGGCGACGTCTGGCACTCCTGACTTCCGGATTGCATACCGCGTGACGGCAGAGGAGAAGTCGAGGATCGATGGATCCTACGGCTTTGGATCCTACGGCTTTGGATCCTACCGCTTTGGAGGGCCGTACTGGTACCCGCGGTCCTATAATCGAGGGTACCTTGGCTTTTCGCTTTATGGTGGCCGGTACCTTAGGCCGTATAACGGCTATTACGGCTATCCGAGTGTCGGATACGGATACGCGGGCACGGGCCGCGTGCGCGAATACCTGCGGGGAACCTTGGTTCTGGACATAATCGATGTGCGAACGGACGAAGTCGTCTTTCGAGGGTCGGCCAGAAAATCGCTGGATCTTGATCCGGATCCTGAGAAGCTCCGGATGTATGTCAGCGAAGCGGTGGAGAAGATCCTAGAAGACTTCCCGCCGCTGGGTTGAGGTTTTAGTTGCGCTGCATGTTGGAAGGCCCCGGGGGTGCTGCTCCCTCGGGGCTCCGGGCTGGGTACTTTCGATCTAATTGATGCGCCTCGGCGCGGAACGAGCGAGGAGACATGGATTATCCGATACACCCCGACTTGAAGGTGGGAAACACGTTTCTCGACTTCGAACTCCCCGATCAAGATGGCAAGTCGCAGAAGTTGTCCAAATTAATTCGCGGCTTCCCTACCGTCCTGATTTTCAGCCGCGGATATTACTGACCAAAGGATCGTCGTCAGTTGACGACCTATGTGCAGCAACTGCAGCCCGAGTTTCGAGTCAACTACTGCAAAATGATCACTGTCTCGGTCGATGACCGTGTGAACACCACCGAGACGCGCACGGCGCTCGCAGCAGATTGGCCGTTTCTCATGGACCCCGACCGCCGCCTGCTCCACGAGCTGGAGATGACGGATCGAACGGACCCGGCCCACGGCGAGGTATACCTCCCTTACACGTTCATCCTGGATCGGGATCGAACGATCTATAAGGTCTACAACGGCTGGTGGTTCGTCGGCCGTCCCACGTCCGAAGAGATCCGCATGGATCTGCGAGCCCTCATGTCCCGCCGGCCCGACTGGGTGTATTCGGAGAAACGATCACAGTAACCGAACGGATGAGAGAAATCCCCGAGATTCCCATGCGTCTCGTACCGGCCGTCACCAGCGTTGAGATGGCCGCCGTGGATCAGGCCATGGTTGAGAACTACGAGATCGATCTCATCCAGATGATGGAGAACGCTGGGCGGGCCCTCGCGGCCTTGGCGCGCGATCGGTTCCTGGACGGTGATCCCCAAGAAAAGACCGTGGTGATTCTAGCCGGATCAGGTGGTAACGGAGGCGGTGCATTGGTCGCGGCGCGCCGGCTTCACGGATGGGGAGCGACAATACGGACGGTCCTGGCCCAGGAGCCGGAGCATTTCGCACCGGTACCGGCCAAGCAGCTGGCCATCCTGCACCGCCTCGGTGTCGAAGTCGTCTCTTCAGGACAGCTGGTGGCCACCCTAGAAGGCCCTACACCAGACCTGGTCATCGACGGTGTGATCGGCTACAGCCTTCGCGGCGCTCCCCATGGCGGGGCCGAGGCTCTCATCCGCTGGTCGGGGTCGGGGGGAGCTCCGATCCTCGCTCTGGATGTTCCTTCCGGGATGGACGCCACTAGCGGAGACGTAAGCGAGTCCACGGTACGGGCCACGGCCACGCTGACGTTGGCCCTTCCGAAGACCGGGTTGGTTTCGGGCCGGGCGCATGCGCACGTCGGTGAGCTCTATCTCGCAGACATCGGCGTTCCTCGGCGACTCTACGCCGAGATCGACCTTCCCGACCCGGGTGCACTCTTCGCAAAGAGCGACCTGGTCCGTCTAGCCTAGGAGACGGTCGCGAACCGACGGCCTCTGCACTTCACGTCGCCGCCAGAACGCACCAAGGACGAGCAATATCAAGACCACCATCGCCGCCCAGCTGTACGTCAGTGCCCACTCGATCGCTGCTGCCACCTGATCAGAAAGGATCCAACCGGTACCCGTGTAGATCGCCGCCCACAGGATCAGCGAGGCGGCGTCGGCGAGCATAAAGGGAAGGGTCCCGAAGCCGGCTAGACCTGCGGCCACGGCGATGAGGTTTCCTGACCCGGGAAGCATCTTCGCAAGCAGGATGTATGGAGTGCCCATGCGGGAAAGGCGATCCTTGACCGTCGAGACACAGGCCCTCGGGTTGGACCAAAGACGGCAGGCTACATCGATCAACCAAGAGCCTTGCCGACGACCTACCCAGTACCATCCGAGGTCCGCGAGCCAGCCGCCTGACGCCACGGACAGGACAACCGGCCAAAAGCCGAGTGTCCCTGAGGCCACCATCGCCCCTCCGCCGATGAGCACCGGTACGCTGACGATGGGCACTCCGACGAACTCCACGAAGCCCACGGCGAAGAACACCCAGTAGCCGTAGCTACCCAGGAAGGCATCAAGGTTTTCCATGGGTGCTCCCGTCGCGGGCGCGGGACGTCCGAATGCGGGCGCCCCCCGAATCGCGTGGAAGCCGTCCGCGTCTTTGCATCAGCCGGCGGTCGCTAGGGCTAAGCCGACATTGCGGTGACGGAGCCAGGCGTAAACCAGGCCCAGGACGCCGCCGAACATCAGGTGACCGACCAAGCTTGGGAGCATGGCCGCAGCAGCGGCCGCGTTCCAGTTGACGCCCAAGCCCATGCCCATGAAGAGCGGCATCAAGGTGAGCGGTCCAAGGATCCACCAGGCCCCACCGTACGCGAGGCCGAGCCCCACACCGCTGTGGGTCCCGCTCACGAACCGGCCGAGTACAAGGGCGAAGCCGGCTCCGATGATTACGCTGTTCACCATGTGCACAACGAAACCGGCGCCGGCCGTCGGTTGGCCGACCATACTTCCGATCATCGGAAGCATGCCCGTGAATCCCATCATCGCTCCGAAGACCAAACCGCCTGCGAAGCCGCCGTAGGCGCCCAATTTCAGTTCTCTCGTGCTCATTTTTATATCCTCGTCAAGTAGGTTTCTTGAGATTCGAAAATCCGGCCAGACCATCAGCCGGGCTCCGTTACTTGCGAGTGAGTGGGCGAAGGAGGCATTTCATTACACTGGCGTGGTTTCCGTGGTGATCACCCCTCACGCCTCCACCAGATCTCGGCCTTCTTTCCGCCCTACTCGTTCGCGGGAATACTCATGACTTCACGGGTGCCACGCTTTGCCTCCGGCCGAAGGCTGTCCGTAGCGTGAAGGGCGGAAGCCGTGATACGCCAGCCCGGGTCATCGGCAGCTATTACGCCGTGGCGGGACTGTACACGCTCTCGGCGTCCATGATCTGGGGCGTCAATACGCTGTTCCTGCTGGACGCGGGGCTCGACATCTTCGGCGTGTTCTTGGCCAACGGCGCGTTCACGGCGGGCATGGTGGTCTTCGAGATCCCCACCGGCGTGCTCGCCGACACTCGCGGCCGTCGGGTGTCGTTCTTGCTCAGCGTTGGGATTCTGATCTTCACCACCGTTGCCTACGTGGCGGTGGCGCGCTCCGGCGGCAGCTTGCTGGCGTTTGTCGCCGCCTCCGTGGTGATGGGCCTCGGGTTCACCTTCTACTCGGGCGCGGTCGAGGCGTGGCTGGTCGACGCGCTGCGCGAGACTGGGTTCACAGGCGGACTGGACAGCGTGTTCGCGAGGGGAGCGATGGTGACGGGCGCGGCGATGCTCGTCGGGACGGTGAGCGGCGGCTTCTTGGGCAGCGTGGACTTGGCGCTGCCTTATGTGGTCAGAGCCGGCATGCTGGTTGTGGTCTTCATCGTGGCCGCGATGGTCATGCGCGACCTCGGGTTCACGCCTCGCGCGCTGCAACTGACCGCCCTTCCGCGGGAAATGCGGGCCGTGGCGCGCGCCAGCATTGCCTTCGGGTGGCAGCGGCCGTCCATGCGGTTGTTGATGCTGTGCTCCGCCATCCAAGGGGGATTCCTCAGTTGGGGCTTCTACGCCTGGCAGCCGTACTTTCTCGAGCTGCTCGGGCGGGACGAGGTGTGGATAGCCGGGGTCGTCGCCGCACTCGTGTCGGCTTCGATGATCGTCGGCAACGCGCTCACCGACTGGTTGACCAGGTTTTGCGGCAAGCGATCGACCTTGATGCTCTGGGCGGCCGGGGCCCAGGCGGTGGCGGCCATCGGAGTCGGTCTGGCTGGATCCTTTTGGGTGGCCCTGGCGTTGTTACTCGTGGTTACCGGCGCCGTGGGCGTCGCGGGTCCGGTCAAACAAGCGTACATGCATCAGATCGTGC